>JANXAM010000006.1 GCA_025062155.1 Gloeomargarita sp. SKYB120
CCCGCGTTCAGGGTTTACTGGCCGTCGAACTGGATGGACAACTGGTGCAATTTCTCCAGAAAAAATATGGCCATTACTCCCATTTCTGGCTTGTGCAAGCAGACATCTTAACCTTTAATTTACGGGCAACGCTGGACCAAAATCCCGACTTTCCTCCACCCAATAAGGTCGTCGCGAATATCCCTTATCACATCACCGGCCCTTTGCTGAAATATCTGGTGGGTTCGCCGGCTCGTCCCTGGCCCTGGCCTTTCCAGCGCGTGGTGCTCCTCGTGCAAAAGGAAGTCGCGCAACGTCTCACCGCTCAGCCTGGAAGTAAAATCTTTGGTTCTTTGTCAGTCCTTCTTCAGTATGTTGCGCACTGTGAGTGGGTCTGTGATGTCCCATCTGACGCCTTTTATCCGCGACCGCAAGTAGATTCCGCCGTCATTTGTCTTACGCCCCGCCAGCCGGAACCAGCAGCGACTCATCCCCGCCGGTTTGAGCAGTGGGTACGTCAAGGATTTAGCCAGCGCCGCAAGATGTTGCGCAATACGTTGCCTATAGACCGAACAATTTTAATTCCTATCTTGGAACAACTCGGTTATCCTGATACTGTGCGAGCGGAAGCAATTAGCGCTACGGACTGGGTGCGTTTATGCAACGAACTACACAATCAGTTGTCGGATGAAACGCAGGTCCACCACTCCAAAGTGCAAGCTGAAGGCTAACTTAAAATTCTCCAACACTTTAATCAGCCAGCGCACTTCTCCCTGCAATTTTTCGGCGTAGTAATTGAATAGGTGGCAGAGCAGCCGTTCCAAATACCCCTTGACCTTGCGGCAAATCAACACAATTTTTAAGAGTAAACCCACTACTTTCGTTGGCCCCAATTGGCACAGCAAATCGATAAAGGTCTTGTGATTACCGTTTTGGGCATTGTCAATCACGAGAAAATTTAACAAGCGGCTGCAGGTGCGAGTCAGGAGAAAATCATTGACGCCCTGGTGGTCGAACTGGGGGAATAGCTCATCTAAAAACTTATACAACTTGCGTGCAAAAATATCCCGATCTACCCCCGCCGGCATGGACGTAATGATGTAATTAGCCAAGTTTTGTTTGAACAACCGATAATTTTGGCCTTCGGAATTCTCCCGCAAAAACTTTTCCGCCCGCTCTTGATAGGTCATGCCGTTGTCCACCTTGCCGCCGAATAATTTGAGTGCCAGGTACAGTTCTTGATTGGTTAGAATGGTGGGGTTTTTCACGGGTTGGCAATTTTTATCGGCCCCGAGCGCCCGCCGGTATTCGTAGGTGACATAGCGCGCCAACTGGTGTTCAAACTGGCGTTGGGCTTCGGTTTGGAGCTGCTGGACCACTTCCAACTGCTCCCGGAACTGCTGGCGGTCTTCTGTACCCGTCAGTTGGGCTTCGTAGAGATAGGGATAACGGCGCAATAAGCTCGCTAAGGGGCGGTCATCGGCTGGTTCGTCGCTGGCGTCTATGAGGGTGATGGTTTGGTACAACCGCAGGTACAAATCGGTCTGGGCAAAGCCTTGAAATAAGCGCCGCAAGGTTCCGACTGCCCGGCCTCGGTCGATCCCCCGCACTGGCGTCGGTCGAGTGAACATCTCTAACAACTGCTGCATCGCCCCCCGGTACTGGGACTGGTTGCGCCAGTGATTAACCAGGATGTAACAGCAGCGGTTCAGGATGTAGCGAAATCGCTTGGAGGCATCGGTGCGCAAAACCGCCCGTTCCAAAGCTGCGACGACATCTGGTTCACCTCGCAACTCGGTAAATAACTCCCAAAATCGGGCCAGTACCGCCTCGGGTGTTTCCTGCCGCACCCACCGGTACACACCGCTGTAGATGACCTCCTCGTCCGGGTTGTAGAGAATGTCCATTAAATAGTCCGCCATTCCTCCACCTCCCGACCTACGGCGACCAACCCCAGCATCGACTTCAGTAACAATACGGATAAATCGCAGTACATTGTTTACGCATTTACGTAGATTTACGTAGGCGACCTTGCCCGATGGAATGCCTGTTTCCTTAACTTTTATTAGACCGGAAAACGGTAGCAATCTGTGTAAGTCAGATCACAGGGGGATGGTGCTCCGAGTCATCTAGGCGTCCAGGGCCAAGTCCCGTTATTCTCACTCTGACCAATGCAGGTGGCTTCGCTATAGACTAGAAGATGGTAGGATCAATGGCCGTGCGTCCTTAGTTCAGTTGGTAGAACGTCGGTCTCCAAAACCGAAAGTCGGGGGTTCGAGTCCCTCAGGGCGCGTCGAAAACCTAAGCCCTAAAACGCAATACCTGGGCCGTTTCTAGCCGTTAGCGGGTCTGGGGGATGTTGTCCAAATGGGACTGATTCCGACTGGTTGCTGGCCATTTTCTAGTCAAGATTTAGTCAAGGCTAGGTTGGCCAGGGGTGGGGTAGGCCGGTCAGGGGCACGGCATACGCGGTTGTACTCCTGCTGGTACAGGTCAGCAGTGATCCAACGGTGGTAGGTTTGGGTGTGGACTTCCACCGAATGGCCCATCATCCGAGCAGCCAGGGCAATGGGTAGGTTGAACTGGATAGCCCGGATAGCCCAACAGTGGCGAAGTGCATAGGGCGTGAAAGGAACATTAGCCCGTCGAAAGGCTTGGGTGACCCGTTGACCAAGGTCTCGGTTAGTAGCCCCACTGCAAGGGGGGAGCATTTCCTGGTCTAAGCACCACTGGGTTGCCCATTCCGGGTACAGGGGATACACCAGGCGGCTACCTGTCTTACCATCTGTGACCCGCAACTGGGGAAAGTCTGACCACTCCAGGTGGAATACTTCGTGTGGGCGTAACCCGTAAGCAGCTAAAACACCATAAACCCATCGCCAATGGGGATTTTTTATCTGCTCCCGAGTGATGACAATTTGTTCATCGGTGGGTAGTTCCCGTTCCCCAACAGACCGGTGGGAGTAGTTACCCCGCAGGGGTTTCAGGTCAATCGAGGACAAACCGGCAAAATTGGCCAAAGCCTGACAAGCTTGAACCCATCGCCGTCGGGTACGGGTATTGGGCGGGGTTTGCTTGACTGCTTGCTCTAGCAAGTCACTGGTCAGGGGGAGATGCCCTGGCAAGTGTTTGAATACGGCTAGATAGTCCGTTTTCCAGGTCGTTTGAGTTTTATCTGTGCATCCCCTACGGGTGAAATAATCCTGCTCAAAACGGCTAACCCAATCGGCCACAGTTGTCGGTTTCTTCTCATCTCTTAGATAGATTTCCCAGCTAAATTCTTTACGGGCAAGTAATCCTGATACTTTATGGGCTTCCTTTTCTGCTTCTTTAACTCCGGCTGGATTTGCTTCAATATACAATCGCGATAACGGTATGCGTTGTTGCTTCCTAATGGGACTGTTTTCCCTATTACGGATTGGGAACATTCCCCGCAAATACAAGGCACTACCAATCCGTTCTATACGGATACTGATGCCACCAGCTTTGAGCCTTTGGTTAGCTTGGTCAATTAACTGCTTAACCCGATCAGGTTTGGTCATATTACGTTGTACTGCTAATGTTTACAACATCGCATTGGTTGGACTTTTGCAGCCAAATCAAGTGAAAAAAAATTGTTACCCATGCATCCGGTACTATGACCTTATTTTACCGGATATATGGCTATTTGGTGATACTGGTTTTTCATAGTTTAATACCAAATGCTTCGGCAATACGTGTTTTATGCCAGCGATAAGTTGGTCGGTAAGCATCCGGATCAAGGGCATAATAATGAAAACCCTTAACCAGTTTATTGCCATGTATCAGGCGGTAGAGATGCTCACGAGAGACCCCCAGGAGATGGGTCATCTCTGTTGTTGATACCCACATCTTTTCCGACTTGGGGTTAGTTTTCTTGGTCATTGTCTTCACTCTCCATTGCTTTTCTTTCTTGCTGCATATTGACGCTGATCCATTCGGTCAGCTTCATAGCTGGAGTGCCATCCTTAAATTTGGGAATCGTTTGCTTGGCCTGCTCTAGTAGGTCTGGGGTGGTTATCCCCAGCTTGAGCAGCGTGTCCAGCACAGCTTGGATATTTTCTGGTTTTTCCCGTTCGAGTATCTCAGGTTGAGAGACCGACCGGGCTAGGTCGTAAAACTCGTCGGGGTACTTCAGCACTTCGTAGAAGGTCAACGTGGCCACAGGGTCAACCTGGCGTAACCCATCGGCCAGCTTCTCAATGTCATCCCACATCAAGGACGCTTGCCGTCCCGTTATCACCTTGCTCAGGTTGGCTTTACTGACCCCAGATAACTTAGCCAGCCGGTAGGCCGTCAGGTTCCACCGAGAAAGAATCAACTGTATTGCCTTGCCAATGTTCATGGTTTTGTTTTAGTATTTAGGTAGTCTCTATTAGGATACCACTATGACCCGACGCTTTTCAAGCCAATTGTCGCCCATTAAGCTAAGCGATGACCTACGCCAAGCGTTACAGCAGATTGCTGATGAACGGGAAATACCCCTGGCACTTGCTGTTCGGGAAGCTATCCGGCTGTATGTGAAATTCCACGGCAAAAATTCATCGGTCGAAACTCTGTAAACAATGTACTGCTTTTGTTTACATTGTCGTTCTGATGGAGATTTAGAGATGAAGACGTACTTCAACATGGCATTGGTTTGGATGGGGTCTTTAGCCCATAAAAAATCGCCCCAGAGATTGGTCGTCTGGGGCAATTCTGCAACTGTAAACATTAACACTCCAAAGGAGGTTTGATCATGAATGTAACAGAAAAATTCTCCCACTCTAGTATGTCACATCCTTGTCCTGTTTGCGGTCGCACCAAGGATGGTGACTGTCGGATAACGGCTGATAGTGTGTTTTGCCATACGCACCAGCATATCCGGCCAGGGGAGACGCTCAAGGGCCATGATGGCCAGACCTGGGCGTGTGTTAGTAAGACGGCCAAGGGTGCAGGATGGGGTATCTTTAAGCTGCATCAACCCCGCCAGTGGGTGAAACCCGCACGACCGAAACAGGAAACCTACTACCAGTACCCTGGACGGGATGGAAAGCCACTGGTACGGGTCAAGCGGATTGATGATGGTCAAGGGCGCAAGCGCTTCATCCAGGAACGGTGGGATGGCCACCGGTGGGTGGCTGGTCTGGGTGACCTGAACCGGCGCTTAATCCCGGTTTACCGGTATACCGATGTCCGGCGGGCAATCGAATTGGGGAATGGCCCCAAGCTGGACGGGAAACCCCTGGTGGTTTGGGTGGAAGGGGAGAAAACCGCAGATGCACTTTGGGAGGTTGGTATTCCGGCCACCACATCCATTGGGGGTAGCCAGGGGTTTACGTCCTACGGCGAGTATTACCACGACCTAGAAGGGGCTGTCTTGGTGATTGCCCCTGACCGTGATCAGAAGGGGTTGGAGTATGCTCGCCAGGTGGCTGCTGCCTTCAATGGCAACGTCAAGGGGTGGGTTTATGCCGGGGATAAGGCCCATTGGCAAGACCCCAGCGATGGCTATGACCTGGCGGACTGGATTGCCGAACTACGCCAGCAGGGACTTGATGATACGGCCATCCGTCAATTCATCCTGGGCGCTATTGGCCAAAAGAGAGAAATCGCTGTTCCGGTTTCATCCCGTGGCGATGGCGAAACTGAAGTTACCCATGAACTGGTGGGTCAGTTATTGGCACAAACCCAAGCCCGTTTTGACATCCACAAACTAGTTCACCCCACCCTGGCAAAAGCCATCAGCTCAAAAGCCCAGTCGTTCAATTTGCCGCCAGAGATATTGCTGAGTGTGTTTCTGGTGGTGGCATCATCCTTGGTTCCCCACAAATTGCAACTAGGAGAAGACTACTTGATACCTGGTTTGCTTTGGCTCGGTCTGGTGGGAGACAGTGGCACTGGGAAAAGCCCTGTCTTAGACTTATTTACATCGCCATTGCAGAATCTGCAACTAGAAGCGTTTGAAAGCTATAAGCAAGAACTGAAAGAGTGGGAAAATACAGAAGATAGAGACGAAGACCTTAAGCCCAAACGACGGTTTTACTACATTTCCGATTTGACTTGGGAAGCCATCAAAAAAGCAATGGAAGCCCGTAGCCATTGCTTAGTTTATTCGGACGAGTTAGCTGGTTTTGTCAATGGCTTAGGCCAATACAAACCAAGGGCTGGGAATGACCGACAACGCTGGTTGACAGCATATAACGGTGGTTCAATTGACATTCTCAGGGTTGATGAGTCCCACCATATCCCTAGTGTACACCTAAGCATTTTGGGTGGTATCCAGCCCAGTGTCTTGCATAAACTCATCAAGAGTGATGGCGAAGTGGTAGATGGGTTTTGGGCACGGTTTATGTGGGTAGAAATGCCACATAGAAAAGTCCCCTGCCCACTGGATATGCCCAAATCAAACCTGCTCTCTGTCCTGGAATCGGTTTACCAGGTTTTAGATCGCAGGGCAAGCGTTTCCACCACATTTGAACTAGACGCCAAAGGAAAGCAAGTCTGGCGACAATGGTGGGATGAGATTGAGACCTTGAAAGACGATGAACTAAATCCGTTCATCCGTGCCCTGTATCCCAAATTGTTGGAACGGGCTGGACGGATTGCTCTGGTTGCTCATTGCGTGAACTGTGCAGTTGCCAATACCCCACCAGGGGAAACCATCCCAGTCGAAACCCTGAAGTGGGCAATTGCCTTTACCCGGTGGACACTTCAGCAAGCCAGGGCTGTTTATGGTGATTGTGGCTATGCCGAATCACCTGAAGCCCAACGAGTCGCCCGTTTTGTGCAACGCTTCCAAGGGAAGCAAGTGAACGGTCGGCGGGTTGTGACCTGGTGGACAGGTGGAAAGAAACCAAGCGCTAAGGATGCCCGGAATTGGTTGGCCAACTTGGTCAACCTGGGATATGCCCAGCCCGTTAAGGGAACCCCTGACCAACCTGATTACACCGTGCTGGTTTTAGGTACATCAGGTACATCACAGGTACAAAATCGCCCAAATGCCGACTATGACGATGTTCCAGCAGGTACATCGTCAGGTACATCACCAGGTACATCGCAGGTACATCCGGTACATGCCCCATGGGAGATACTGGATGATGTACCTGGGAATGTACCTGATGTACCTGGGAATGTACCTGATGCAGGTACACCGGAAAGTCTCTACCTGTCGGGCTTTCCGGAAATTGTACCTGATGTACCTGATGTACCTGACGATGTACCTGAAGAGCAGCCACCGACCCTGACGAAGGAAGAAATCCTGGAGCGATTTCCACTTGGTTCGCTGGTGTTGGCACCTAGACAGTCGAGGCCGTTGCCTGTAGTGGGTGTGGTGTCTACGTTCAATTTGCTGAAGCTTCAGCAGCCAAATGGCGAACCCTGGTACGTACATTGGGTAGATGCCAAGTTGGTAAAGGAGTAGATGCCTAATGGCCACCAGATGCCAAAGCTTTGGTTCAGCATCGGTGTTAAAGAGCGACGTTATACTTTCTGAAGCAATCCCCAGACGGTTGTTTTAGTCAAGATTTAGTCAAGCTTCGGGGGGCTATGGCCAGAATGACGACTACAACGGTTCTTCCTGGTCTGCTGGTATGGTCTCCAAAACCGAAAGTCGGGGGTTCGAGTCCCTCAGGGCGCGTCGAAAACCTAAGCCCTAAAACGCAATACCTGGTTTCCCTTGTACGACGAGGGCTGATCCAGAGGCGGGATGGGTGTAAATTGTTTGACGGGATACACCACTGACCTCTCACTTGCTGGCTCGTCCCTGCGCTTGGGTTGCAGTTTTGTCCTTAGCTTCTTAGTTCACTTGGAAGGAGTTGACCACCTTTCGCGCTAGCGTCATGACCTTCGGCCAACGCTGTTCAGGAATAGAGACATTTAACGTATAGAGCTGGCCGTGGCGGGTAGTAATAGCAGCCAAGTTGTGGCGCGTCCCAGTAGCGGTGTTCACGACGTACTCCAAGGTGTAGTAGAGTTGCTGGTCAGTGGTTTGGCGACTTTCAGCGCTGAGAAGCTGGGGTTTACGGTCCACGGCGGCTTGGGCCAGGGCAGTCTGCATCAATCGTTCCCCTAGTTCCGCCGGCGACCCTAACTCCGCCAGGGTTTTCCCGGATTTCACAGGACTGATGACCAAACTCAAGGTCTCACTCGGGTCAATTAGGTCGTGAAACACCACGGCGTACTTCTGTGGCGGCGCTGGCACCTGCACCCAGCCGTTGGGATAAAGAAATTGATAGCGCCCTGCTGCGTCCACATAGGGATTCAAGCCCGCTGTGCCCACGCTGCAACCGGTTAACCCAACCACCAGCCACAACAACCCCAACCAGACCCAACGCATCGCTAGCACCTGTGACGCTACTCCTTCCTTTCGATTGTGCCACCCAACATCCCTACCCCTGGGTTAAAATCGAGCTATTAAGTTTCTTTAAGATTTGTGACGGGCCATGACCACTGCGACGGCTGCCTATCGGCTGGAGGACTGGCGGGGAGGTCATCGCACCCAGCCCCAGGAATTTGCCTACTGGGTGGAGGAGGTCACGGGGCAGATACCAGCGGGGTTAACGGGGACGCTCTACCGCAACGGGCCGGGACGGTTGGACCGGGGAGGACAGCGCTATCATCACCCGTTCGATGGAGATGGCATGGTGAACCAGGTGTGTTTTCGGGACGGACGCGCCTTCTATCGCAATCGCTATGTGCAAACTCCGGAATTGCTGGCCGAAGAACGGGCCAACCAGATTCTCTACCGGGGGGTCTTTGGCACCCAAAAACCGGGAGGTTGGTGGAATAATTTTCTCGATTTGCGCTTGAAAAATATCGCCAACACCAACGTGGTGTACTGGGGCGACCGGTTACTCGCCCTGTGGGAAGCAGCTCACCCGTATCGCCTGGACCCTAAAACCTTAGCCACGCTGGGGTTAGATAATCTTGGGGGCCTGATTCCCGACGGTCATGGGTTTTCGGCTCACCCCCGCATTGATCCCCAGGGATTACTGGTGAATTTCGGGGTCAAAACGGGCTTCAACAGCGACCTGCGGCTTTATGAATTTGATGACCGCTGGGGGGTCGTGCGGCAGCATCAATACACCATCAGCGGGTTTGCCTTTCTGCACGACTTCATCCTGACAGAGCACTACTACGTGTTTTTCCAAAATCCGGTCACCTTTTTCCCGCTGCCCTACCTGTTGGGGTGGACAGGGGCGGCCCAATGCCTGCACTTTAACCGGGAGCAACCCACACGCATCCTGGTGATTCCCCGCGCCGGTGGTCCGGTCCGCGTGTTTCTGACGGAACCCTGCTTTGTCTTTCACCACGCCAACGGCTACGAGCAGGGGGAGGAGCTGGTCCTGGACTCCATCTGCTACAGCCACTTCCCCACGATTGACCAGCAGACGGACTACCGGTTTGTGGATTTTGCGTCGCTGCCGGCGGGGCAACTCAAGCGCTTTCGGGTAAATTTGACGACGCACCAAGTGCGTACCGAAATGCTCCTGCCCCGTTGCTGCGAATTTCCCCAGGTGCATCCCCAGCGGGTGGGACGGCCCTACCGGTGGGTCTACCTGGGAGTTGCGGCGGACCCCGTGGCGAACGCGCCGTTGCAGGGGATCATGGCGCTGGAGGTGGAAACGGGTCAACAAAGTCTTTGGCTGGCAGGACCGCGCGGCTTTGTCGGCGAACCGGTGTTTGTGCCCCGCAGCGATGGGGAAACGGACGGCTGGTTACTCACGTTTGTCTATAACGCCGCCCGCCAATGCACAGATATTGTCATTCTAGATGCGGCGGAAGTGGCTGCTGGACCGGTGGCGACGCTGCACCTGCGGCACCATGTGCCCTACGGGTTACACGGGTCGTTCACGCCGGTCTATTGGGGGCCGTGATAGGATGAAGAGCGGGTGACAAGCATGCGGTCATGGCCACGCATCCCGACGCTTCACGGCTAAAGATTGTCCTGGGGAGTTTTGGTACGGTGTTGCTTGCGGAATTGGGGGATAAGACCCAGGTGACCACGCTGCTGATGACGGGGTCTTCCCACCAACCGGGCGTGGTGTTTGCAGGTGCCGCGCTGGCTCTGCTCGTGACCAGCAGCCTAGGGGTGTGGGTGGGGCATTGGCTGAGTCAACGGTTGCCCCCTAGGCGCGTGGAGATGGTTTCGGGGTTGTTTTTTCTGCTGGTTGCCCTGTGGTTGGGCTGGGATTGGTGGCAGGCATGAATTGGCAACTGCTGGTGGTCACCTTTATCAGCGTTTTCTTGGCGGAGGTGGGGGATAAAAGTCAACTGGCAACGATTGCCCTCAGCAGTGGTTCCGGTGCGCCGCGCTGGGTGTTCCTGGGAACCGCCGCCGCTTTGCTCACTTCGAGTTTTTTGGGGGTGTTTGGGGGCGAGTGGCTCTGCCGAATGCTGCCCCTGGAGAACCTGCAACTGTTGGCGGCGCTAGGGTTTTTCTGGCTGGGATTGCGCAGTTTGTGGCCTAAAACCAAGGGGCCAGGCGCTTGACCCCTGACCCCCTGGGTCGGCAAACTAGACTGCTGTTTGCTCGGTGCGCCGTGTGGTCTTGTCGCCTACCTTCAGGAACGCCCCGAATTCCACCTGCTCGCCGATGCTTTCATCAATTCCGGCGAACACATCTCGGAACAGGGTGCGCGCCCCGTGCCAGATATGCCCAAAGAAAAACAGCAGGGCAAAGGAGGCGTGGGCAAAGGTAAACCACCCGCGCGGGCTGGTGCGGAATACCCCGTCCGATTTGAAAATCTCCCGGTCAAACTCAAAGGGTTCGCCCAACTGGGCCTTGCGGGCGTAGTACTTGACCGTTGCCGGGTCAGTGAAGGTTTGGCCGTTGAGCTTGCCGCCATAGAAGGTGACCGTTACCCCCGTCTGCTCGATGCTGTACTTGGAGTCGGCCCGCCGGAAGGGAATATCGGCCCGCACGATACCTTCCTCATCCACCAGGATCACCGGGAAGGTCTCGAAGAAGTTGGGCAAGCGCCGCACGGTCAAAATCCGACCTTCAGCGTCTTTGAACTCAGGGTGCCCCAACCAGGCGATGGCCAGGCCGTCCCCCTTGTTCATCGGACCCGCCCGGAAAAGGCCTCCTTTAGCTGGACTGTTGCCCACGTAGTCGTAAAAAGCCAGCTTTTCGGGAATCCGCGACCAGGCCTCCTGCTTGCTCAAACCCGCCGCTAGACCTTCCTGCACTCGCCGCTGAATTTCCTTTTGGAAATAGCCCTTGTCCCACTGGTAGCGCGTAGGGCCGAACAGTTCCACCGGCGTCGTTGCCGAACCATACCACATCGTCCCGGCCACCACAAACGCGGCGAAGAACACGGCGGCGATACTGCTGGAGAGCACCCCTTCAATATTCCCCATGCGCAGGGCGCGGTAGAGTCGCTGGGGCGGTCGCACCGTCAAATGGAACAACCCGGCGATGATCCCGACAATCCCTGCGGCAATGTGGTGCGCCACCACACCCCCCGGATTAAAGGGGTTGAAGCCTTCGGGTCCCCAGGCGGGGGCCACTGGTTGCACATGGCCGGTTAACCCGTAGGGGTCGGAAACCCACATCCCCGGCCCAAACAGGCCAGTCAGGTGAAACGCCCCAAACCCAAAGCACAGCAGACCTGCTAAAAACAGGTGAATGCCGAATATCTTGGGCAAATCCAGCGCCGGTTCGCCGGTGCGGGGGTCGCGGAACAATTCCAGGTCCCAATACACCCAGTGCCAAATCGCCGCCAGGAACAACAGCCCCGACAGGATGATATGGGCCGCCGCCACCCCTTCAAACGACCACAGACCCGGGTCGGTAATCGCTTCCCCGTAGATATTCCAACCGCCCCAGGAATTGGTCACTCCCAGGCGCACCATAAACGGCAACACAAACATCCCTTGCCGCCACATGGGATTGAGCACCGGGTCAGTATGGTCAAACACCGCCAGCTCGTACAGGGCCATGGAGCCAGCCCAGCCCGCCACCAGCGACGTGTGCATTAAGTGAACAGAAATCAGCCGCCCTGGGTCGTTAATGACGACTGTATGGACTCGGTACCAGGGTAGTCCCATTGACTACATGCCTCCTTTGTCTCAAACCGCTTTTACACCTACAGCTTCGATTGTAAGGGCGAGGTTGACCGGCCAAACCGACACTTTCCCCCTCCCCGACGGACACGAAACTTGAGTTACATTTTACTAAGAAGATCGGGGGCTATCCCCGCCAGTTCGCAATAGTACTTAACATGAGCTTTCAGATTGGCGGTGCCTAAGGTTTGGCCAGAGGAGCGGTGGCTGGTGACGCCGGTCGTGCCTGAGGCAACGGCGGTGCCGTTGGTGTGGGCTTATCCGAATACCTACAGCGTGGGGATTACCAGCCTGGGCTACCAGTTGATTTGGGGGTTGCTGGTGCAGCAGCCCCAGGTGCGGGTGAGTCGCTGGTTTATTGATGAACGGGAACCGCTTGCGACCCTGCCGGAACTGGTTGGGTTTTCCTTCGCTTGGGAGCTGGACTATCCGCATCTTTTCGATATCTTGGAACAACTTGACACGCCCCTGTGGAGCCGCGACCGCCAGGCGGGAGACCCCCTGGTGTTTGGGGGCGGGCCCGTGCTGAGCGCCAACCCCGAACCCTTTGCCGAGATTTTCGATGTGATTTTGCTGGGGGATGCGGAGGAACTCATCCCGCGCTTTTTAGAGGCCTACCTAGCGGTGCGTTCTGCCCCGCGGCAGGACCAACTGGGGCACCTGGCGCAGGTTCCCGGGGTGTATGTCCCCCAGTTCTATCAGCCGCGATACACCACGCCGACGGGGTTTCTGGAAACCGTTTGTCCTCATCCCGACGTCCCAGCGCAGGTCCAGCGCCAGGTCTATCAGGGCCAGCGCCTGGCTGTATCCACGGTGGTGACCCCCCGCGCCGCCTGGGAAAACATCTACCTGGTGGAGGTGGTGCGCAGTTGCCCGGAGATGTGCCGGTTTTGCCTGGCCAGCTACCTCACCTTGCCATTTCGCAAAGCCGATGTGGGGGAAGGATTGCTACCCGCCATCTTGCAGGGGTTGACGGTGACAAACCGGATTGGCCTGCTGGGGCCGTCGGTGACCCAACACCCGGAATTCCCCGCCCTGCTGACCGCCTTGAACCAACCGGAATTTGACCAGGTGCGGATAAGTATTGCGTCGGTGCGGGCGGCGACGGTGGATGCGTTGCTGGTGGAAACGCTGGCGCGCCATCACACCCAGTCTCTGACGATTGCCGTCGAAAGCGGGTCGGAGCGCCTGCGCCAGGTGATGAACAAAAAACTGGACCAGGCGGAGATTTACCGGGCGGCCCAGGTGGCCCAGCAGGGGGGTCTCAAGGGCCTGAAACTTTACACGATGGTGGGGGTGCCCACTGAAACCGAAGCGGACCTGGAGGCGACAGTGCAACTGGGCCGGGAGCTGCGGAAACTCACCCCCCGCCTGCGCTTGAGTTTTGGGTGCAGCACCTTTGTCCCCAAGGCCCAGACTCCCTGGCAATGGTGCGGTGTCAACCCCCAAGCGGAAAAGCGGCTGCAATTGCTGGCCAAGCAACTGGGGAAACTGGGGGTGGACTTTCGCCCAGAACCCTACAAGGATTCGCTGGTGCAGGCGTTGCTCTCGCGCGGCGACCGGCGGTTGGGGCCGTTGCTGCTGTTAACCCGCGAGTACGGCGTTTCCCTGGGGGGCATCCGGCGCGCCTTCAAGGCGTTGCAGGACCAGTTGCCGCCTTTGGATTTCTACGTGCATCAAGACTGGCCGCCCGACGCGCCCCTTCCCTGGCAACACTTGACGGGGACGGTGACGCTGGCGATGCTCCACCAGCACTGGCAGCGCTCCCTAGGGCGCTATGATGAAAGAAACGGGGGAGCGGCCGATGGAACTGGAACAGCAGTTGCAACAACTCATTGACGAGGCCCCCAAAACGGACAACACGGCTCAACTGGTCCAGGTCATTGGTCCCCTGCTGCTGGAGGTCGCCAGGAACTTTCGCCATCGGCAGTACTACATCGTCCAAACGCTAGACAAACGCTGGCAGACGACCACCTACACCCCTGTGGGTCAACCCGGCCCGGAGCAGACGCTGGTGTATGCCTACTGCAGTCTCGAAGACGCCACCAACAGTATCCCCCTACCTAAAGACCCCTGGCTCATCGCTCTACCTGTGCCCGTGGTGCATATTATTTTTCAACTGCTGGCGCTGGAACCGGTCACGGGTGTGGTTTTTTGGGAAGAGCCAGGGCCGCGCTTAGGAACCCAGCTTCGCCGCAGCGAACTGCAGGCCTGCATCCAAAACTACCTGCTGCAACTGTCGGGGCCACCGCCGGATTTGGCCTGAATTTCCGTCACATACACCGCCTCCTGCATCAGCGGCAGGAGTTTAGGGAGAAATTCCGGCCAGCCAATGACAATCCGCTGGCGATGGCACAGGGTGTCGCTTTCTATCGCCTGGGGGTCAAACCGCAGGGGTTCGCCGTTGAGGTCGCAGCAGGTCAATCCCGCGCCCCGCGCTAGGGCGATGGGGCCAACCGTATCCCACAGCTTCACCCGCCGGTTGAAGTACACATAGGCCAAAGCCCGTCCCCGGATGACCTGCACCACCTTCAGCCCAAAACTCCCCATCGTCTGCAAGTCAGCACCCGGAATCAGTTGGGTCAACGCAGGGCCATAGCGCTGGCGGTCCTTGTCCCCAATCATCAACGGGCAATACCAGACCGACGGGGGTTCCGGACGTTTTTGGGGAAGGGGGGTCACCCGCTGGTCCGGCAATTGCTGATAGACGCCGTAGTGAGGTCCTCCCCAGTACAGCCGCTCCAGCACGGGCGCGTAGACCCAGCCAGCGGTCGGCTGGTACTGCTCCAACAACCCCACCATCAGGGCGTAGTAGGGACGCTGATGCACAAAATCGTCCGTGCCGTCAATTGGGTCAATGCACCAGAGCCGAGAACGACCGGCGTGATAGGCGTGACGGGAGTCGGGATTTTCTTCGCTAATCAGGCCGTCACTGGGAAACCACTGGCGAAACTGCTGTGTCAGCCGAGCATCCAACGCCTGGTCCACCGTGGTGACGTAGTCCGCCGGGCCTTTTTCCATGACCGAAAACCCGGTTTCGCTCATCTGTCGAGCCTGCGCGCCACATTCCCGGAGTAACGCGCGAATCGCCCCGTCCCACCGCCAGTCCATATCCGGCCCCCCACAGCAACCACTCTGTTACATTAGCCATTGTGGGGCAAGGGGGTCTATCGGGATGGCGGGATTCGAACCCACGACCCCTTCGTCCCGAACGAAGTGCGCTACCAAGCTGCGCTACATCCCGTCATGACCTGCACAGGCACTAGCTTAGCATTCTCTGGCCCCTGGCGGTTTGAACCGCTGCAGGTCGCTGACGGTCACACCCAGATGCAAAGGGACCTGGCGCTCTTGGCGGCTCACCAGCGGGGCGAACTGGCCGGCGCGGTACGGTTTTACCAATGGCAACCGGCGGCGATTTCCCTGGGCTATCACCAGTACCACTGGCCTGAGCATTGGGCACAGCTCACCTATCGGGGTCAACCCCTGCACTTGGTGCGCCGTCCGTCAGGGGGAAGCGCCGTGCTGCACCAGGGAGACCTGTGCTACGCGGTGGTGATAGGGGTCCCACCGGGCACTTACCGCCAGCAGATACAACGCTTGCAAAACTGGTTAATTCAGGGCTGGCGCGAACTGGGGATTTCCCTCCAACCGGGGACGGAAAAACCGCAACCAGGCGTTGCCCATTGTTTTGCCCAAGCGGCCATCACCGACCTCGTGACCCCCGCCGGCCACAAGTTCATTGGCAGCGCCCAACTGCGCCGGGGACGCAGCTTGTTGCAGCATGGGTCTATCCAGCTCCATCCCGACCCTGAGCTATGGCGTCGGGTTTTCGGCACGGAACCGCCGCCGCCTGTGGCAACCCCGCCGCTTCCGGAGCTGGTTGCCCATTTCACCGCTCTCGCCCGCACCGAATTGGCCGCCCCCTGACGAAAAGTTTTGCTTATCACTCCCTACTCGCCCATGTGTAAAGTTTTATAAATAAAGCGGTTGTAACAATCGTTACTTAAGATGGAGATAAGAAGAATTTCAGTCGAGTCACAGTTATCACGCTGAGGCTGGACTGAGGTTATTCGCTCCTGAGAAGGCTTGGTTTGGTTTCAGCCGGTAAGGTGGCCGGCTCTTTCTTTAGGGACATTCGCCCCACAGGACGTTCTGGCAGGCTTGGATCCGAGTTTCTAACTGGCGAATTTCCTGCGTACACTGCTGTTGCAGTTGGTGGACCTGCTCGGCAATGGCGCCGGGCCGTTCAATTTGCTGCAGCAGGGCGAGGGCCTTTTCCCACTGGGCCTTGGCGACTTGCAACTGTTCGAGGGTTTTGGCTTGGGTGGTCTGTTGGCTGGCCTGGGCAACCAGCGCTTGGGCTTGCGCGAATTCCGCTGGTACGGGTCGGGGCGCCCACCGTTGCCAGAGCCACCAGCCGCCGCAGACCGCCAGCACCAGAGCAGCGCCGCTGCTGACCAGCCAGGGCCACCGGTGACGGGTGGAGGGTGTCAAAACGGTCGGAGCCGGGCGCGTGGCCTCCGTTGCGGGAGTGGTCTGCTGGGGAGAAACGACCGTCGCTTCCAGGTCAGCAGGCGTCGTGGGTTCGATTTCGATGGGTTGGGTCGCCATCTCCCGATGGGTAGGTTCAGCCATGCGCAGAGCTAGGTTCGCCGCTGGCACCGGCGGCGCAATCTGCGGCAACTGGGCCAACAGCGGTTGCAAGTCCTGGAGCACCTCCTCGGCCCGCTGGTAGCGCTGGCTGAAGTGATAGCGCACCATCTTGGTCAAAATACGGGCGAGGGCGGGACTGACCTGGGCGCGGTCTTGCCAGAGAATTTCCCCTGTGTCTACGTCTTCGGGTAAATCGCGGGGATGCACCCCCGTCAGGGCCTGGATGGCCATCATCCCCAGGGCGTACAAGTCGCTGCTAAACCGGGGTTTACCGCTGGATTGTTCCGTGGGCATGTAGCCTTGGGTGCCAATCCCCACCGTTTGGCTGGCCTCGGTGGGCGTCGCGCCAATCGGCAACTGCTTCACCGCGCCAAAGTCAATGAGCACCAAATTCCCATCCCCTTGCCGGCGGATTAGGTTGCTGGGTTTCAGGTCGCGGTGGATGACACCTCGGTCGTGGATGAATTTCAAAATCTGCAGCACGTCCACCAGAAAGGTCAACACCCAGCCTTCGTCAAACACCCGCCCCGGCACCAGCTCCTGGGCCAGGGTGTGCCCCGGAATGAATTCCTCGACTAGGTAAAACTCCTGATTTTGCTCAAAAAAAGCCAGCAGTTGGGGGATTTGGGGATGGCGCAGTTTTTCTAGGATTTCTGCTTCCTTATAAAACAGGCGCCGCGCGACCTCCATCGCCTTGGGGTCCTGACTGCCGTGCAGCATCTTCACGACGCACTGGGGCTGACCAGGGCGCTTGGTGTCCTGGGCGAGAAAGGTTTTGCCGAACCCCCCCGCCGCCAGGGTGGCGATGATGCGATACCGCCCGTCCAGCAGTTGGTTGATCACGGCGTCCCGACGTACCACAACGCAAAGACGGCGGTGTAGCCGTGCAGGTGCGTGGTGTGGCCCACCGGCCCGATTTCCCCGTTGCAAAAGCACCCCGCCAGCGTGGTCCCCGGTAAATAGCGCTGGAACAGGTGGGAGTCCACGTTGGGTCGCCCGTACAGGTGTTGCCCCCGCCCCAAACAGGCAAACATCAGGGCACCCAAAGGAGGTTCAGGATGGTGCCGGACATGGGCCGCCAAGAGCTGCTGCAGGTCGGTCAGGGAAGCCTGGGCGTCCCGCAGGTGAAATTGCACCCGTTGCCCCGGTCGCACCCGGTCGCCGATGGCAATCGCGCCGTGCCGTGGGTCAATTCCCAGCAAATTGCGGATCAAAAAATCGGTGGGCGCCAGCTCCTGCTTGAACTCGTCGCTCACAACGCCGATGTGCAACCCCGATTGCGCCAGTTGCCGGTCGGCCTCGTCCAGGTTTTGGATCAGGGTTTGCAGCACCTGCAAAGGCGGCCGGTCCTCTAGCCCCAAGATGATGTTGCGCTCGCCACGGGTGACCCGGTAGGGCTGGCCAATCGGACGACACCCCTGGGCTACAATCGCTTCCGCCCGTAGGCCCGACAAGGCGACGCCCACAACCCCTTGGGAGAGCACCTCCTGCTGGTAGAACAACCCATCGCCGACCAACCCGCCGACTTTGACGCTGCGGGGATAGGCGTAGTCTAACCCCTGGAGCACATCGGGAATCCGGCTGGTGGCGGGGTCGGCCAACAGGATGAAATGGGGTTCTTGGGCGGGGTCCACGCCAATGAGGTCTATCCAGGCCTGGGGCGGGCTATCCAAATCCGGTAAATCCTGGGGATACAGCACAAACGGCTGCACCTGCACCCCCGGTAGACGGGCCACGCTCAGGGCCAGGGCGGGTTTGCCCTCCACCTCTTGCGCCACGCCACTGGGCAACGACCCCACAACGCCGCTGGCCCCACAGCCAATCAAACACCGGATGGGGAGTGCTTCATGCAACAGGGGCAACAACCGCACATACTCGCTGGCAAAACTGTCGCTGATGAACACCAGGGCCACGTCTGCCGTCCCGACCGACCGCACCTGGGCTGTTACCTCCTGAATCGCCCGCTCCAGGGACACTTGCGTGGACAGGGCGTTGAGCCACTGGGGTGACGGCTGGGTTTCCGCAGGGATAAAGCGTTCCATTGCCGAATTAAAATTAGGTCGCTTTTTTCCTATTATCAATACCAGTCAGTGTAGCCGATGGGATGGCATTTGTGGACGGGCCGTATCAGGTGGCGACCATCAGGGCAACGGACGGCCCCCAGGTGGTGATCCACGGTGGCGCTGGGGCCACGTTGAAATCCCAACAGTCGGTGATGCCTATTCGGGCTTCGCTCCACCGCATTGTCCGTACCCTCTATGACCAGTTGCAGCAGGGGGCCAGCGCCATTGCGGTGGTGGTGCAGGGGTGTCAGATGCTCGAGGACGACCCTCTGTTCAACGCGGGGACGGGGGCGGTGTTGCAGTCCGACGGGCAAGTGCGTCTGAGCGCAGCCCTGATGGACGGCCATACCCAGACCTTCAGCGGCGTGATCAACGCCCAGCGGGTGCGCTACCCGATTCAACTGGCCCACTTTTTGCAAACCCAACCTGACCGAGTGATTGCCGATGTGGGGGCTATCGAGCTGGCGCGCGAGTTGCAGCTCCCGCCCTACAACCCGGTAACGCCCCAGCGCCTGCAGGAATGGGTAAACCAGACCCGGGATGGGGCCGTGATGAACCTGGTAGCAGACATGGGCACGATTGGCGTGGTGGCGCGCGATAACCACGGGCGTCTGGCGGTGGGCACCTCCACCGGCGGCAAGGGCGGCGAACGCATCGGGCGGGTGAGCGATTCGGCTATGCCCGCCGGTACCTATGCCAACCACCAGGCGGCGGTCAGTTGTACTGGGATCGGCGAAGACATTATTGACGAATGCCTAGCGGCGCGGATTGTGATTCGGGTAACGGATGGGTTGACGCTGGCCGAGGCGTTTGAGCGGTCGTTTCGAGAAGCGGCGCAACGCGGACGAGACTTGGGCGCCATTGGCCTGGATGTTCACGGCAACATCGCTTGGGGGAAGACCACCGACATCCTCCTGGCCGCCTACGCCAATGGGACGGGTATCCAGGACACCTTGAGTTAACGGGCCTGCCGCAATTCGGCCCGCACCTGCATGAGAATCCGGCCTAGGTGGTTGCAACCACTGCCATCGGGACCGCACCCCCAGTAGCCATCGGTGGGGGAATTTTCGATGAGTTCGGCGTCGCCCGTGGCCAACAACTTCTCGGCCAGGTCAGGGTGGCTGCGAAATTTACAGCGCACTGCTTTGAGCATCACGTCGCGTTTGATGTGGTCCCAGTCGGGTCGCCGCTGATATTGGGGATTTCTGCCAGTTTGCGCCGCCTGCTCAGGGGTCGGTAGTCGCCGAATGTGCTCCACCAAGTCCGCATGGGGCGTCCCGACAAACTTCTGGGCCTGGTAGTAATGCTCGACGGTGGGCCAGGTGTGCCCGTCGAGGTCAATGGGGTGAGGTGAAAAATTCGACAAAAAACCGTAGGGCTCATCCACGCGGTAGAAGTAAATCTTCATGGCTGTCGGGTCTGCTGCTGCCATTGCCGGTAAGCGGCATAGACCGCCTGCACCTGGTAGCGGTTGAGAAACAGGCGGGAGAGTTCCCAGGCCCAATCGCCGCGTCCCTGGTCAATCAGCCACTGCAGCAAGGGCGCCAGGGTGCGCTCGTTCAACAGGCCCCCAAGCGACAACACCTCCCACAAAAGCCAGTGTAGCCACGTCATCTGAATCATCAGCCGCACCTCCCAGGTGGGATGTTTTTGGTAGAAAAGCAAACCCATTTTGGCCCGCTGGATTTCCTTGTCAATCAGGCGGGGAATTTGCTCCAGGGTAAAAGGCGGACGCCAATGATACCCCACCGCCTGCGGGCACGGCACCAGCACCAACCCTAGTTTTTTCAAGCGCACCCCCAGTTCCAAATCCTCCCAGCCGTAGAACTGAAAATCCGGGTCAAAGCCGCCTGCCGCCTCTAACCAGGTTTTGGCAATCGCGACGTTACCGGTGGCAAAAAACGCCCGCGACATATCTGTTAATTTGAAGGGTTCCTGCGTGGGGTTCTCGAAATTGGAGGTATTCACCACCCGCCCATAGGTGAAACATTTGCAATGCCCCAATCGCCGGTACGCCGCCTGGAGTTGTTCCGCATGGGCGCGCAAAAACACTGGCGTCACCACCAGGTCGCTATCAATAAACACAATCGTATCGCCCTGGGCTTGGGCCACCCCCAAGTTGCGGGCGGCTGCCGGTCCCTGGTGCGCCTGGGTGTACCACCGCACTCGGGGCAATTCCGCTTGGTGAGCCTGTAACCACGTCAAGGTATCGTCCGTTGACCCGTCGTCTACCACAATCACTTCATACGGCCCCGCCCAATCCTGGTGCGCCAGGGCGTATAGGGCCTTGGCCAGGATAGGCCGCCGGTTGTAGGTGGGAATGACCACACTCAAAAACATGGCCGCCCCTACTCCTCGTACTGCCAGGGTTCCGTCAGGTGTTCGGGGTCGAAAATTTGGGGCGCCCGCAGGGCCAGAATCAATCGTCCCAACAGCGGTGCCGTCGGTAACGCCGGGAACCAACGCAATTCCACCCGCCCTTCCTGGACGGCCAAAAAATAGGCATCGCTTTGCCAGTCTGTGGCTTCCCGGTCCACCACCAGCAACACGGGTTCCTGCACCCCCATTTCCGGTAACTGCGGAGCCAGGAGAGCTAGCGGCGCTTGCGCTGCCCGGAGCACGGGCCATCCCGGCAAAGCCACCACCTGGGGCATCCCCGTCACGACGCCAAACGGCGGCTGGGGCTGGGCCACCGGCGTCTCCCGCCACTGGGCCTCGCTGATGGGTAACTGGCCCGCCAGCGTCAAAATCAGGGGCTGCTCCAGGGCCGATTCCAACCGGTACCAGGGCAAGCGAGGCGGCGTGGGTAACGGCTCCAGCTGGCCAGGGTCTAACAGTTGCTCCAGGGCGACACGGGCGCTTTCGCTGTGGGCAAACCGCAACCCCCGCGCCAGTAAACGGCTCCGGTCGGCGCTCGTAGGTTTTTGGCGCAGCAGTCGCCAGCACTGGAATGCCACCGCATCCCCCGGATGGTCACTGAATTCGGGCGGCACGCGGTACTGGCTCAATTCCTTCATCGCTTTGACCACATCGCGGGTGGTGGCGGCATCCAGGCGCTTTTCGCGGACAAAGGCGGCGCAGGCTAGGCGCTGGGACTGGGACAACAGCCGCAGTTCGTAGAGCAGGTCGCTCCCCTGGTGACGGAAATAGTCCTGCAGGTCCGGCTGGGCTTGCAGCGAGCTGAACACTTGGCTGGCGACGATCAGGCGATTTTGGGTGCTGGGTTCAATGCCCGTCTCCTCAAAGATGGCCTCGGCGCGCCAACCGGCTTTTTGCAACTGCTGGCACAGGTATCCCCATTCCACCCAGGTGCCTTCGCGCCGCCGCAGTTGTTGCAACCAGGACTGGTGCTGGGGGTCACTCATCAGCGGGTTCCACGTCCGGTTCCAGGTCCTCAAGGGTGGGAGTCGCCGTCGGAATGGTCACGGCACCCATCTCCAGTTGCTGGCGCACCTGTTGTTCAATCGCCTCTCGCACCGCCGGATTTTCCTCCAAAAATTGCAGGACGTTTTCCCGCCCCTGGGCCAGGTTTTCGCCCTGATAGCTGTACCAGGCGCCCTTGCGCTTGACAATCCCCACCTGCTCGGCGATGTCCAGCACGCACCCGGCCTGGGAGATGCCCTTGCCAAAAATAATGTCAAATTCCGCCAGCCGGAAGGGGGGGGCCACCTTGTTTTTGGCGACCTTCGCTCGGACGCGAATCCCGTACTCCTCCGTCCCCCGTTTCAAGGTTTGCAGCCGCCGCACATCCAGCCGCACCGACGCATAGAACTTCAGGGCGTTGCCGCCGGTGGTGGTTTCGGGGTTGCCGTAGGTGACGCCGATTTTTTGCCGCAGTTGGTTCAAAAAGATCAAAATGCAACCGGTTTTGCTGATGTTGCCAGTGATTTTGCGCAGGGCCTGGCTCATCAAGCGCGCCTGCAACCCCATGTAGGCGTCCCCCATTTCCCCCTCGATTTCCGCCTTAGGCACCAGGGCCGCCACCGAGTCTACCACCACGATGTCTACCGCCGCCGAGCGCACCAGGGAGTCCACAATTTCTAGGGCGGCTTCCCCGTAGTCCGGTTGCGACACCAGCAGGTTAGCGACATCCACCCCCAAAGCAGCCGCGTAGGCGGGGTCGAGGGCGTGCTCTGCATCCACAAACGCGGCAATGCCCCCCCGCTTTTGCACCTCCGCCACGGCGTGCAGGGCCACCGTCGTTTTCCCCGAACTCTCGGGACCGTAAATTTCGATGACCCGTCCTTTCGGCAGTCCACCGCCAAGGGCCAAATCCAGGGTCAGGGCGCCGCTGGGCACGGTTTCCACCCGGATGCGCGAGGCGTCCCCCAGGCGCATGATCGCCCCCTTGCCAAAGGACTTTTCAATCTGCTGCATGGCCAGGGTCAAAGCTTTTTGCTTATCGGAGTTGGGGGCGGTGGTCATAGGCGGTCGGAAACGCAGGGTGTGGTTCTATTTTACGCCGCCTGCGGCAAACACAGGGCCTCGGCCAGGGCGAGTTCCCGCTGGTGCATGGTTCGGATGGCCTGTTGCAAGATAGCCGGCAGCGATTGCCCCTGCGCGTGGGCGGCCAACCACTGCTGGGCCTCGTTGCCCTCGGCAAGAATGGTGCGCAGCGGCGACAAAAAACAGGCAAACCCCTGGGCGGTCGGGGTGACCTGCTCCAGAAGCTCGGCAATCCAATCCCTAGCGCGGATAGAACGCCCGTCCTGCCAGTGGGTCAACACGCTGTCGAGGCTGTGGCGTGCGGCGGCCTGGGCGTTGGCGTCGGCTTGAACCCGCAAGTCTTCGGCGCGCGCGCGCGGCCAGGGATGGTCGTACAGGGGGTCGAGACGTGGGTCCTGCAGCAGTTGCAGCAGGCGGGCCTCCAGCAGGGCGGTCACGGCCAGCAGATGCACCGGATCACTTATAAGGTCACAGATGCGCAGTTCCAGTCGGTTGAGGTCGTAGGGGCGCCGGTTGCCGTTGGGTCGCACGCTGCACCACAGATGCCGCACATTCTGCATCACGCCCGCCTGGAGTTGGGTCTCGGTCCAGCGGATGAAGTGGCGGTGATTGAGAAATAAGGGCACATGCGGCGGCGTATGGGGAAAGATATGCCAGCGGGTGCTGTGCCAACCGGTCAGGTGCCCATCCAGCCAGGGGGACGAGGCGCTCAAGGCCAGGTACAGGGGGGCTTCTACCCGCACCAGCCGACAGGCCCGCAGCAGGGTTTCCGGCTCGTCAATCCCGATATTGATGTGGACGCTGGCGGTCACCACCCGGGCGCCGTAGGTGCGTTCGATGAAGCTGTGGTAGGGGTTGCGGGGGTCGGCCCGCTCAAAGACGCTGCTATCGCCGAGCGCCAGGGTGCTGCCAGGAATGAGGGTATAATCCCCCAGGGTGCGCAAAAACTGCCGCAGTCGCTGGCGCGGTTGCACTAGGTCGCACAGGAGTTGCTCGTAGCGCTGGCGGGGGGGCGTGGTGTACTCCACATTGCGGCGGTCCGGCTCCCAGGCAAATCCTGGCAAGGCCCGCACAATCTGGTCTGCCAGCCCAACAACGGTTCCCTGGGGCGTGCCCGTGTAGAGTTCGATTTCAAAGCCCTTGCACAGCATTGGCAGTCCACCCTCTACACTAGGAAGCCAGGGCACGCAGCCATCATCCCAATGTTCGGAGTCAACGGGTCATGGGTTGGAGAAAGGGGGTCCAAGGGAGCATCAGCGCTTGGGGAGTTTATTCCGTCTGGCGACGCCACCTGAAAGTCTATCAGAATACCTGGTTGGTGAATAGCTTACCGCCCCTGTCGGAGCCCATTCTCTATCTCATTGCCTTTGGGTTTGGCCTGACGCCCTTGATCCCCACCCTAGACTACCAGGGGCAAACCGTGACCTACATGCAATTTATTGGGCCAGGGATGATTGCTGTGGGGGTGCTCTTCCAGAGTTTTTTTGAGGGGGCCTACGGCAGTTTCATCCGGCTGCAGATGCAAAAGACCTGGCACGCGCTGCTGACGGCGCCTTTGACCTTTACTGAGGTGTTTTTAGGGGATTGGCTGTGGGCGGCCACGCGGGGACTCTTTGCCGGTCTGACCACCGGTTTGGTGGTGGTGGGGCTGGGGCTCTATCCGGCGGTGGGGTTGCTGGTCTCCCTGCCGTGGCTCGTCCTGGGGGCGCTCCTTTTTGGGGGCATTGGTCTGTTGACGGCGGGGATGGTGCGCACGGTGGACCAGATCAACGTGCCTACGTTTCTGGTGGTGGTGCCCATGTTTGTCCTGTGCGGGACGTATTTCCCACGCGACAACCTACCGCCGGTGTTGGCCGTCTTGGCCCAGCTTTTACCCCTGTCGGCCCTGGTGGACCTATTGCGCTGGCCGTTGGCCTGGCCACCTTTTGCTCCGCTGCTGGTAGCCTGGCTGCTGGTGTGGGTGGCCGGTTTGGGGCTATGGGCCTGGCGGACTATTTATCCCCTGGTGTATCGCTGAGGGACTGTTCCATGGCAATGCGCAGCGCCGGCGGAAACACCGGCTGACCGCTGCGATTGATGTAGCCCCACTCGTTGTGGAACTTCACCGGCGCTACCCCTTCGGCAAAGGATTCGGCGTTGTCAAACTGGCAGGGAATCACCAGCGTCCCTGTGCTGTCAATGTAGCCCCACTTGCCGTTTTGGCGCACCAGGGCCAGCCCCTCGCTAAAGTACCACGCCTCGTCAAAGCGGTAGGGAATGACCAACTGCCCTTGGCGGTTGATATAGCCCCAGCGGAACCGCCATTGTACCGCCGCCAGCCCCTCGGTAAATTTGAGGGCTTGGTGGAATTGGGGGCCGATTTCCCATTGCCCGCTGGTGTTGATATAGCCCCACAGGCCGTCCTGGTTGACCGCCGCTAAGCCCTCATGAAACGGCTGCGCCCAGTTAAAAAACTCGCCGATGACCACCCGCCCTTTTTCGTCAATATAACTCCAGGCGTTGCCCTGCTTGACCCGCGCTAAACCATCGGAAAAGCTGAAGACATTATCGAACCGGCAGGGGATCACCAGGCGTCCGGAACGGTTGATGTAGCCCCATCGGTTACCCCGTTGGACTGCCGCCAAGCCCTCTTTGAAGTTCAACACCCGGTCGTACTGGCAGGGGACCACCACCTGACCCGCCTTGTTGATGAAGCCCCACTTACCGCCCTGCTTCACCGCCGCCAGGCCCTCACTGAAATCCAGCGCCCGTTCAAAGGTCAGGGGAATCACCCCATCGCCTTTCTTGTTGATGTAGCCCCACTTGTCCTCCAACTCGACCGCCGCCAACCCTTCGCTGAAGGAGCGGGCATCGGTGTAGCGCAACGGGATCACCAGCGTTCCTGAATGGTCAATGTAGCCGTGCCAGTTTCCCTGCTTGACCAGCGCTCGGCCACCGACAAACCGCTGCGCGCCGTCAAAGTGAAAGGCAAACGACGGGCGAAGGCGTTCAACATAGGCTAGCCCCTGGGGGAGAAACCACCCTTCCACCAGCGCAGTTACTCCCATTCCCAGGAACAACCGACGACGCCAGCCTCGCGGCATACCCCATGTGAGTGTGAGAGATCTCTTCTGTTTTCAGACATCTCCCACCCGTTGTCGAGCTTTATGACGAAATCGTTACATCAAGACGGTAGGGTTTGGAGCAGGGCGACGGTCACGGCTAGGCTTTCCTGGAAGAGCAGGCTCTGCTGGCCCCAGCGCTGGATTTGTTGACCCAGCAGGGTTTCCGCCGGTATATCTCGCAGGGTGGTTACCTGTTCCACGCGGCAAAATTCCGCCTTGCCGCCCCCTTCTAGGCGCATACAACCGCTGGTTTCTGAGCAGAGCACGGTGCAGCACTTGGCTTCCGGTTGAGTCGAATCTAGCCGCAGTCCCAGCAAGTCGCCGATGACTGTGCCGCTATCTGCCACCGGCAGCCCCACCAGTTCGGCCTTGATTTCCTGACCCGTGGGAGCGTGACAGACAAAGCGATACACATCGGCGTCCCCCCGCTCGATAGCGGAGGACTGGGGCACCCAATGCAAGCGGCTGGCCAGCCAGCCGAGAAAGAGCAACGCCTGGGCGGGATTCCCCTTTTCGTAATCAATCCGCACTTGGTCAATCTTGGGTAGGTCGGCGCGCCGGTCGGGGGGGTCAAAGGCCTCCGCTGTCAACTCCTGCCAGCTACTCAACCGGCTCCAGTTCAGATCCGCCAGGGGCACATTCAGTCGCACCAGCCGGTCTAGCGCCAGTAGTCCCTGAACGGCGTCGGGAAAGGTGGCCGAGTCCACCAGCACCCGCATACCCCCCGTCTCCCGCAGGTGCAACAGTCCCTGTAACAAGGGGTCATCGGGGTCCGGCTGGGCTTGCCACCACAAGTAGGTCGGCAAATCCCCAATCAACAGGGCGTTGATGAGTCCGAGAGAACGCTCCAGCACCGCTCGCGAACCCGTCAATGTAATGTACTCGCAGCAGATGAGATTGCTTTGGTATCGCTTTTGCAGAGGACAGTAGGCCGCCACCTGCGCCGACAGGGGTACCTCCTCTGGGTCGTTCTGGGAACGTAGGTGGATGACGCGGCAGGGATTTTGCACCGCCAACCCCTCGACCGATAGCGCGGTCTGGGCGGCCACATCTGGCGATTCATAGACCACGAGGGTAAACGTTGCTGCCCGAACCGCTTGGGGCCCTGCGTCCTCATCTCCACCCACCCCCAGCCAAATTTGGCTTAACTCCGATTCAATCTGACCAATGGAAACCTCTTTGGGGGTTTGCAGAGCCATAACCGCTTCGGTTGTCACCATCGCTTTTACGACCCTCCCACTGCCCTGCACTTCCTATGGTAAGGGTCGTACCGCACTTGCCCACCGGAATTTAAGACCGGCTACAGGTTCACCCAGCAAGACAGGTCATCGCTTGGGTCGCAGGGCGCAGCTCCATCCTTCCTGAGACCTACGACACTGGGAAATCTTCAGGTTGTCGGGCGGTTAACTATCTTCAGAGTGGCCGTTTTTTCTGGGGATATTCAACAAAGCCCGCGCATTCCGTCGCCACATGGCGGGTTTGATGCGTCGCAAGGCGGACCCCCGCAGCGTCCGGTCCCACGTGTCAGTATCCATTTCTGCCCATGCCTGCAGAGGGAGTTGGGGTAACCGGGGTTTGAATTCGTCCACATCGGTGGGCTGGGCAAAACGCTGGTTCCAGGGACAGACCTCTTGGCAAATGTCACAGCCGGCCAACCAACCCTCTAAACGCGCAGCGATGTCCGGGGGCAATTCCGGTTGCCGGTTTTCGATGGTGTGATAGGCCAAACAACGACGGCTATCCACGACAAAGGGACGGACGATGGCCCCGGTCGGACAAGCAGTTATACAGCGGGTGCAGGTGCCGCAGTGTTCCGTGTGGGGTGGGTCGGGTTCTAACGCCAGGGTGGTCAATAGTTCCCCCAGCACCACCCAAGAACCGTACTGGCGGGTGATGAGATTGGCGTTTTTCCCGACCCATCCTAAACCGGCCCATTCCGCCCAGAGTTTATCTTCCACCGGCCCCGTATCAACATAGACACGGGTTTGACAGTCGGGAGCTTGGTCTTTGAGCCATTGCGCCAGCGCTTTCAGTCGTCGCCCGACAACCCGGTGATAGTCCCGACCCCAGGCGTAACGAGCAATTTTGCCAACTTTTGGTTGTTCTCCTGGCCAGTAGTAATTCAGGGCAACGGCGATAACCGACTTCACGCCCGGTAAAACCCGCTCGATGCGCTGGCGTCGCTCATCGGTTAACCAATGCATGTCGGCATGGTAACCCGCCGCTAACCACTCGGCCAAGTGTGAGCGGGGCGCCGGTTCGACCGCCGCAATCCCAACTCGATGAAACCCCAATCGCCGCGCCTGCTCTTTGACTTGCTGGGCATTGACCATCGACGCTGCTCCCCTTTCCATTCTAGGGCGGAACTCTGGGACAGGGACGCGGGTCTGAAGGCGGTGGTTTTGGGGTAACGCGTTATGCAACGGTGGATAGGGTTGAGTGTCTTGCTGCTAGGGTTATGGCAACCGGTGGCCGGGGCGCAGATGAAAGAACGGGTTTTGCAAGTAACAGGCCAGGGAATGGTGACCTTGCCCACCCAACTGGCGGAAGTGGAAGTCGGAGTGGAAATTCGGGGCAACAGCGCCAACCAGGTGCAAACCGAAATTGCCCAGCGCATGAATCGCCTGGTCCAAACACTCCGGCAACGCCAGGCTGAAAAAATTAACACCACTGCCTTGAGTTTAAGCCCGCTCTACGGCGAACGTCAGCAACTCGTTGGGTTTCTTGGTCGCAGCGCCGTTGAATTTCGCCTACCCATCCCGCAAGCAGGCGCTGTGGTGGATGAACTGATTGCCCAAGGTGCGAATCAAATCACTCGGTTACAATTCATCGCCAGCGATACGGCCCTCGAACAGGGACGCACGCAAGCCCTACAGATGGCGGTTCAGGACGCCCAACGCCAGGCCCAAACGGTGTTAGCTGCGCTCCAACTAACGCCTAAAGAGGTGGTCAATGTCCAAATTCTCAGTGCCAGCTTGCCGGCGCCCCAACCGGTAGCC
The DNA here is from genome assembly GCA_025062155.1 of Gloeomargarita sp. SKYB120. Taxonomy (NCBI): domain Bacteria; kingdom Bacillati; phylum Cyanobacteriota; class Cyanophyceae; order Gloeomargaritales; family Gloeomargaritaceae; genus Gloeomargarita; species Gloeomargarita sp. SKYB120. The sequence continues at coordinate 29,311 of JANXAM010000006.1, forward strand.
TTTGCTGAACGGCGCTTCAGCACCCCCATCGTTGGCGGGGAACAGATGGTGCAGGCCCAAGTGCGGCTGGAGATTCGCTACTGAGTTAAGCTACAAAAGGAGTCGCTGCACAAGCCGCTGGATGACCATTCCCACGCCTGCTGAATTTGCCCAAGCGGCGCGCTGGGTCGGGGGATTTACCCTGGTGATGATGGTGTTAACGCTGGTGGCGTTTGCCGCCCGGTGGGGAATTCGCTTCCGGTTGGTAGGGATCACGGCCTTTTCCCTAGTGGTGACGGGGGGATTGTTTGCCCTGGGGTTAACGCCAGTGACCCGTACCGTCTTGCCGGATGCGGTGCGCTATACGACCGTGTATGACAATGGCGGCACCCAAGCGGTGATTGCTGTGCCCCGAGACATCACCCCCACCCAGTTACGGGCCACCTTGCAGCAGGCAGCCAACGATTTGTTTTCCTACGGGCGATTGGCCAAGGGGGAACCGGTGCTGACTATCCGAGCGCGGACGTTACTGCATCCCGAACCCGGCGTCACTGAACCAGTGTATTTGGGCTATGTCCGGCGGTCGTTGCGCCAGCGGGAAGACCCAGCGATGGTGATAGAATTAGATATTCAGGCCCTAGCGCGGGTCAACGCCAACAGTCCTGGTTCGTAGATGGCGGAATTACGAGTGGCTCCCCGGACAGTGGTGCGGGGACGGCGATTAATCCCTGAATACGGCGAACGGTTGCAGGCCCTGGCGCGGCGCTGGTTGCTGGTTGGGGGACCAACAGCGCTATCGTTGGTGTGGCCCCAGCTCCGGGCGGCGGGCGTCGAACCAGTACAGGTGGCGGTTGTCCAGGAATGTACAGAGGCGGTACGCCAGGAAGGGGGGCAAACGGTGGTCACAGCGCGCCTGGAGGGGGTCCTGGCCTGCGGTGGTGGCAAAGCCCTGGATGCAGGGAAGTTGATCGCGCACGACCAGGGGTTGCCGGTGGTCACGATTCCCACTTCTGGGGCAACCTGTGCTGCCTGGACCGCCTTGAGCAATATCTATTCCCCCCAGGGCGCGTTTCAGTACGACGTACCGCTACGGGCTTGTCCAGAACTGTTGCTGCTGGATTACGACCTGGTACAAACGGCGCCGGTGCGCACCCTGGTGGCGGGGATTGGCGATGCCCTGGCCAAGTGGTATGAGGCGTCGGTCAGCGCGGGCCAGTCCACTGAAACACCGGTGGTCATGGCAGTGCAGCAGGCGCGGGTGTTGCGAGACCTGCTGTTGCAGAAGGCGGCAGCGGCCCTCGCGCAACCGGGTTCGGCGGTGTGGGAGCAGGTGGTGGACGCGACCGTGCTGATGGCGGGATTAATTGGGGGTCTCGGTGGCGCACCCTGTCGCACAGTGGCGGCTCATGCCGTTCACAACGGGTTGACCCACTGGCCGGTGACCCACCGTTGGTTGCACGGGGAAAAGGTGGCCTTTGGCATTCTAGTGCAATTGCGCCTGGAGGAAATGCAGGGCCAGCAGTTGGCCGGTGTTGCCCGCACCCAATTACTGACGCTGTATCAACAAATTGGCCTGCCCTGCACCCTGGCGGATTTGGGGTTGGGCAATGCCTCTCCAGCGGAGTTGCAAGCCCTAGCGACCTGTATCTGCCGGCCCGAGAGTGACATTCACCGGCTGCCGTTTCCGGTGACGGCGGCGCAGGTGGTGCAGGCGATGACGACGACCACCCAGGCATGGCCTTCCCCCGTCGTACCTGCGAGCTAATTCCCAAGGCGCTGCTCGATGGGATTTGGGCCTTTCCCCCCAACCGGCAAACGCTGGGAGGAACGAGTTATTTTCTAGCCGGACAGGTACTAGACTTACCTGGCAATGTGCTGGTGGACTGCCCGGACATCGCCTGGCAGGACTGGTGCCAGGCGCAGGGAGGCGTGCAGTATCTGGTACTGACGAACCGGGACGGGGCAGACCAAGTGGACCGCTGGCAACAGGTGTTTGAATGTCCCGTCTATACCCAGCAGCAGGAGGCGTATTTATATCCTGGGGTGTGGGTGCGGCCATTTGACGTAACGGCGGACCTTGCCCCTGGACTGACGCTGGTCTGGACACCTGGCTACAGCCCCGGCAGCAGTTGCCTCTATCTCGACCGCTTGGGGGGTCTTTTGTTTACCGGACGCCATATCCTGCCGAATCCGCAGGGGGATCTGGTTTTGTACCGCACGCGCAAGACGTTCCACTGGCCCAGGCAACAACGCAGCTTGGAGACGCTGAAAGCGTGGTTAGGCGACCGGCCCGTGCGGTATATCTTTCCGGGAGCGCACACAGGTTTTTTGCGCGGGCGGGGCTATGTCACCTTCGGTCCGGGAAGCAATTGGTATGATGAGATCAAGGGGCGTCTGACGACTGGCGTTCCGCAGGTGAGGTAGTGACCCGTCGCTTTCTGTTTGTTGGTTCCACGCAGGCCTACAGTGGCAAGTCCACGGCCATTCTTGGGATTGCCCAGCAGTTACAGGCCCGGCACTGGCGGATTGGTTATGGAAAGCCAGTAGGCCAGAGTCAAGTCACGACCGACCCGGTGGCGTTAGACATGGATGGGCAGTTGGCGGCGCGGGTCTTGCGATTACCCCCTGACTGTCTGGCGCCAACGCTGGTGTTTTTGCAGGATTGGCTGAAATATCCTGAGCGCCTGGCCCAAGCAACTCCCCTGACGTCGGCGCTGGACAGTTATCGCAACTTGACAACCCCCGATGTCATGCTGCTGGAGGCGCCCGCCAATTTCCACGAAGGGTATTGGTTCGGGCTGGAGTTTGCCGGCATGGTGAAGGCCCTGGATGCCGCTGTCGTGCTGGTGGTGCGGGTGGAATCGCTGCTGGTGGTAGACGAATTGCTCATGGCCAAAGCGCAGTTAGGCCGACGGCTCCTAGGGGTGCTGTTGAATGCGGTGCCAACCGACCAGCCGCTGGTGTCAGAGGTCTTGGTGCCGATGCTGGAACAACGGGGGATTCCGGTGCTAGGAATTTTGCCTCGTAGTCGGTTGTTGCGCAGTGTGCGGGTGGGCGAGCTGGCGGAGCAGTTGCAGGCTCAGGTACTCTGCTGCCCAGACCGGCTGGACTTGCTGGTGGAGCACTTGTCCATCGGAGCCATGAGCGTCAATGCCGCTCTAGACTATTTCCGCCAGGGGGTCAACATGGTGGTGGTCACCGGTGCAGGACGCACGGACATTCAAATGGCGGCGCTGGAGGCTGCCACCCAATGCCTGGTGTTGACCGGCCCCAACGACCCGGAACCCATGGTGCTAGCCCGTGCCGAGGAAATGGAGGTGCCCATTTTGCGGGTAGATATGGACACCCTGACGGCGGTAGAAACCATCGAGCGGGCCTTTGAGCGGGTGCGGCTGCAGGAGCCGGTGAAAATTCAGTACGTGCAGCAGATGATTGCCCAGCATCTGAACCTGGAGCGATTGCTGAATTTATGGGACGCAGTCTGTCCAGCGTAAAGGTGGGGTCGGCCTGGACAGCGCAACAGCCCACCTGGGGATGGCGGCACTTTCAGGTGAAAAATCGCAAGCGCCAGGGGCGTTTTATCTTTGTGGAGCTGGCGGCGGTGTGCGATCCCCGGGTGCGCTTTTGGGTGAATGCCCGGCAATTGGGCGACCGGAACTTATGGCAACCGGGGTGGCAATCGTTACTCGAATGAGCGTTTGCAGTTTGGCGATGACTTTCGTGTAGCTAGGCCGACGAAGGTTAACATAGTTGACATATATGACAGACAACATTGGCAATCCTATCTCTAAGGGGTAGTCCTGTTATTGTAATGGTTAAAATAGGTGTAGTCGGATTTGGGTGAAACCATGAGTACAGTTACTTGCCCCCGTTGCCGGTCTCAAAAGATTGTGAAGTACGGTCGTATCCATAATGGAAAACAGCCATCGGCAATTTACACCTGAAGCTAGGAAGAAATACATTTCTCAAGCCCAAAGGCAACTGGTCGATAAAATGTTGTTAGAGCGACTCTCAATTGCCGCCATCTCACGGGTGACTGGCATCTCACAATCTTGGCTGTATAAATATGTAAAGCCAAAGGCAATTTATACGTCAGAAATGATGGATATTCAGCTCGGCGACGATGAAGAGATAGAGCTGGAATGCGACGAGATAGGGTTGTTTTGCGGCTCGAAAAAGTATCTCCAATGGCTCTGGCTAGTTTTAGAGAGAAAGACACGGATGATTGTCGCGGCCTGTGTAGAATATGGGAGAGAGTGCCAATTATTTGACAAAAACAGGCAAAATCTTATACTGATTGCTGGTCGGTTTATCGGAAGGTAATTCCGCAATCTCAACACGTCGCCAGTGCCAAGGGGAGTGGTAGGACGTCCTTGATTGAGTGCTTCAACAACACGCTTTGACAGTGAATTAGTCGCTTAACTGGGAGAACTCTGTCCTTAATATCCAACTTCATTCACCACTATAATGCATCATTACTTACATAGCACTACCCACAATGTCTCAATCTTATTTGAAACAGTTATGTATGGCTAAGCACAGAATGCTTGACACAGGCAGCAACCAGAACCCTAGATGTTTCCACGTTACTTGCTCCCCAAGGACGATAACCTAAATGTTTTCTGCTATAAAAGCGCCCATTTGACAATGACAAAAGACTCCTAGTAGGCCCATGCCACCGGCGCCGCCGATAATCCTGCAACGTCCGCATCAGACGCAAACCTGGCTGTATCCCAACAACTCCCAGGAGCAGCCACAGTAGAATTTGCAAATACAAAGGCGGTACATCAATACCATCGAGATTCGGCAGTTGTTTACCCAGTTGTTGCAGTGTCCATTCCCACCACTCCTGGAATTGTTGTTGCCACAACTGAATTTGCCAAGTCCAATTGGTCTGCTGATGAGACACCTGCATGGTGCCAAATCGAGCCATATTGACTATACTAGAGTCTCAGTGCGGGCATAGTTTAGTGGTAAAACCACAGTCTTCCAAACTGTTGTCGCGGGTTCGATTCCCGCTGCCCGCTTCCCCCAATAAAGACGCTAAAAGCCGCATCAGTCGCCACTCCAGCCGAAAGTCCCGTTAGTACACCAGCAGAAGTAGGGATTAGTACGGCACTGTAGCTGAAACTAGAAATTTGGGCCTAAGATGGGACTAAGGCTTAGGCCCGATGCCAGGGGATGAGCAACCAAAAGCACCCAAGTCAAAAAGCCTACAAAGGGGCTGACAAGCTTGGTGTCCACTGGAGCTGGCTTAGGGACAGGCGACGCAAAGGGGACTTCATTAAAGGCATCCAGGGCTACTGTTACAACGCAGAGCTGTGCGCCCATTGGATTGACGTGGGCGGCGATCCCGTGCTGCACCAGAAGGCGATTGATGAATACTCGGCCACTACTGGCTAAGTCGCCGCGCCAGGGGCGTTGCGCCGGCCGCCTAATGAGAAACATGCCCCCCGCCAGCATCCTAAGGGGGCAAACTTACTAAGGAATCAAAAACAACCGACAAGTTACACCCGTCTGGCCCCCACCATCCCTGTCCAGTGTGTGGCCGTGTGAAAGACGGGGATTGCTGCACCACAGATGGTACCCTACTGTTGTGCCATACTTACCGAGATTTACGGGTTGGGATACCATCCAGGGCCACAACGGGCAATTGTGGAAGTGTGTCGGCATCACGGAAACGGGTGCGGGGTGGGGCCAGTTTATCCCACAACCCGAACCTTGGGTGAAACCCTACCGCCCGGTTGGGGAGACGTACTATAGCTAAGTACAGAATGTTTGACATGGGTGACGGCTGAAATCCCTGAGCTGCCAGCCCTAATTCCTGTCTGTCCGCGACAAACTGACTGTTTTTAGCTACAGCTAAGCTGACAAAGTTTGACATACAAGACAGACAGCTTCATCCACGAGAGAACGTAGGTTCCGTTTGGTTAAACTCCACGCATGGTTGACCCACCGTTTTATCAATCGGATTCAAATCAGGTGAATATCTTGGTAACTAAACCAAGCGACACCCAGCCGCTTCCACGACCTGTCTCACCGCCGCATGGCTTTCCCAGGACTTATCCTGGTAAAAGATAATAGCCTATCCAAGTAAATGGTTCCATCACATGCCCTGATAGGTAAGCCGCCATCATGCTAATTCGTTTTTCGGCGCCCAACTATATTCATCAATATCCCGGTAATCCACGCCAGATTGGTCCATATAGACCACCCGCTCTGGCGGTATTCACCATAAGCCCGTCGCTCTTAGAAATACGTTTTTTTGTGGGTATAGCGTATAGCCTATCTTTTTCAGGGCCTTCCAAATCGTGGCACGGCTGACACCGAAGTGAGCGGCCATCTCCCGCTGAGTCAGGCCGGGGTTGGCATCCACAAACTGCTGAAATTCTTCTAAGTCTTTCAGCTTATGACGATGGCCTTTTTGATAGCCTTCCTTGGGGTGAATGTCTCCCGTTTCTGACCCTCGTCTGAGCTAGCGTTGTACCGTTCGATAAGCTGACGTTTAGGAACTGACTGACTTCCATGATGGTTTCTACCGCCTTATTGTCTGGGCATTTTCTCACTCCCTAGCAACACGTTCATCATATGACAAACTTAAAAAGCTTGGCTATAGCATTTTGAACGGGAGAATGACATTGATAGGCTCCCGACTGCCAGCACTCTTTCGCTCTAGCTGGTGTAGGGAATTTGTTCCGCCTCTCTTGCTTATCCTAAAATCCCTGTTATCTCCAAGTCACTTCATAGAAGTGCCCTCGGGTTTGGCGGCTACTTTTTGGATTAGCTCCATGATCTGTTGATACATCGCCTGGTCGCCCCGATGCTCAAACAAGGACGCTGCCTTGCGAAAGTCCGCCAGCGCTTCCCGCTTGTTCCCGAGCCGTAGTCGCGCTAGGCCGCGGTTGAGGTAGGCATCGGCAAAATTGGGGTCGAGACGCAGGGTGCGGTTGTAGTCCTCGATTTCGCCTAGCACGTCGCCCAGGTCAAACCGCGCTGTCGCCCGGTTGTAATAGGCCACCGCGTAATCGGGGTTGATGCGAATCGCTTCGGTGTAGTCCTCAATGGCTCCAGCCACATCCCCTAGGTCAAACCGGGCGTTCCCCCGCTTGCTATAAACCTCTGCGAGGTTGGGGTCCAGTTCCAAGGCTTTGGTGTAGTCAGCAATCGCCTCTTGCAACCGGTTCAAGCTGTGGTAAGCGAACCCACGATTGCTGTAGCCCCGCGCGTCGTCAGGATTGAGTTGAATGGCCTTGGTGTAATCCGCCAGCGCACCCTCCTTGTCGCCTATCATAAACCGCGCAATCCCTCGGTTGTAATAGGCTTCGGCAAAATCAGGGTTAAAGCGAATCGCCTCCGTATAGTCCTCAATTTCCCGCTGCACCTGGCCCAGTTCCCCATAGGCCACCCCCCGGTTGTAGTAGGCTTCCGCCAGCGTGGGGTTTAAGCGGATAGCCTCGTTGTAATCCCGCAGCGCCTCCTGGATTTGCCCGAGTTCAAAGTAGGCGCTCCCCCGCTTGTTGTAAGCTTCGGCAAATTCCGGGTTGTACTGCAACGCCTGGTTCAAGTCCGCCAGCGCTGCGGCATATTGTTCTAAACCCAGGTAGGCCACCCCCCGGTTGTAGTAGGACTTGGCATCTTCGGGTTGCAACGCCAAGGCCGCTGTGTAGTCGGCAATCGCCTGGGTGTAGTTCTTCAGCATCAGGTGGGCAAATCCCCGATTGCCGTGGGCCTTGGGGTCGTGGGGGCGCAGTTGAATCGCCTGGGTGTAATCGGCAATCGCCCCTTCGTAATCCCCCACCATGAAGCGGGCAATTCCTCGGTTGTAATAGGCCTCGCCGAAGCGGGGGTCAATTTGTAGAGCGCTGGTGTAGTCCTGAATCGCCCGTTCGTAATCCCCCAGCATAAAATGGGCATACCCCCGGTTGTTAAACGCCTTGGCATCTCCCGGATTGACTTGCAACGCCTGGGTATAGTCTAAAATCGCTCCCTGGTAATCCCCGCGTCGCGCCTTATCAAAAGCCCGGATGAAGAAATTTTCGACAATCATCGTGGGCAGCCCGGTAAACGATAAGCCCTCGGCGAACCATCAGGGAAGTCGTTTTGACGACAATAGGGGAACCAGTCTGGTTCATTTCCATCTTAAATCTCTGGTTTCCCCGGAATGGAACTTTTTCCCTCACTCGCCGTCCACTAGGTTAGTGAAATCATCGAGATAACGAGATTGAGCTATCAAGAAACCAGTCAGTAAGAGGTGGTGATTCTATGCGTATCCGACTGCCGCTTCTCACCCTTGGGTTACTAGCTCTGTTCGTGTTGCCGGCCCATGGCGCTGAACCGGAGCACGTGCGCCAACTGCTGCGCACCAACAAATGCACCGACTGCGACCTGCGGGAAGCCGACCTGCAGCGGATGGAACTGCGCAACGCCGACTTGGCCGGTTCTGACCTGCGCCGCGCCAACTTGCAGGAGGCCGATTTGAGCGGGGCTAACCTGCGCAACACTGACCTGCGGGGCGCTAATTTCCGCAACGCCAACCTGCGTTACGCCGACCTGCGGGGCGCGGACATCCGAGGCGCGGATTTTACTGGCGCAAATCTGACGGGCACTGAGCTGGAAGACAGTATTCGATTCCGGGGATTTATTGACATTCCCGGGCGGGCGATGCTCCGGCAAATGCCGCCCCCAGTGCAACGGCGGCGTTTCCAGCCCTACTAAGCTTAGGCTTGCGACGAACCCCCACCTGTGCGAACATGGACACAGGCCATGCGGGGTTCGACCATGGAACTGCGCGAGCAAATCGGCCAGTACATTGCTGAAGGAGTGCAGCAAGCGCTGCAGGGAGAAGGCGCAACCGCTCTGGCCGCTTTACGCCAGGCCCTCGCCCTGCAACCTCACCAAGCAGAAACCCATCTGTTGCAGGCGCTGATTTACACGCAGCAGGAAAAATTCCCGGAAGCCCTGGCCGCCTGTCAACGGGCGCTGTACCTGGATGAGCACTTGACGGAGGCGCTGGTCTTGCGAGGTTATCTCTACTGCCGAGGCAAAAAAGCAGCGGCGGCGCTAGCGGATTTAGACCGGGTACAAGCGCTCCGTCCTCGTTGGTGGCCGGTTTACGTCATCCGGGCCTGGGTGCATAGTCGTTTGGAGCGCTGGCAAGACGCGGAACGGGATTTGCAACAGGCCCTGAAGCTGGAGCCGGCAAGCGGGGAAATCTGTTACAATTTGGGACTAGTGTATCAGGCGCTGGGACGGAAGGACGCGGCTTTAGAGTATTGGGGCAGAGCGCTGTTGTTGCAGCCAGACTTGACCGAAGCCCACGCCCAAAGGGCAGCGGTTTACGGGGAGATGAAAGACTACGCTCGCAGCCTGGCAGAGTATGACGAGTGGTTACGCAGCCAGCCGGAGGAACCCCGCGCCTACTATGGACGTGGTCGTGTGCGAGCTGCTAGCGGAGACCGATGGGGGGCGATTGAGGATTTCAGTCGCGTGTTGGCTCTGAACCCCAACTACGGAGAAGCTTGGTTGCAACGGGGCTTGGCCTATTCGGTGCTGGGACAAACGGAGGCCGCGTTGGCCGATGCCCGCCAGGCCGCCCAAATTTTTCATCAACAGGGGAACACCACCGCCTACCATCGCGCCCGGGGGTTGGTGGCCTACTTGCAAAAATGACCTTACAGCCTTGCGATTTGACCACCCTGGTGGCTGTCTGCCAGGAGTTGTACCGGGATTGGCTACCGGCTCGCCTGGAACGCGTGATTCAAACTGATAAACACCATCTGTACCTGGGATTGCGCACCCTGGAGCGGCGGGGGTGGTGGTTGCTCTCGTGGCATCCCCAGGCGGCGCGGTTGCACCGGAGCGATGGTCCCCCTGACCTCCCCGATACGTTCACCTTCAGCCAGCAGCTCTGGCATCAACTGGGACAGTTGGCCTTGACGGACCTGCGGTTGCTAGACCCCTGGGAGCGGGTGGTGGTCTTGTCCTTTGCGCCGCGCCCGGGTGAGTCTCCCCACTGGCACTTGTACCTGGAGGTCATGGGCCGCTATAGCAATGCCATTCTTACGCAGGCTGATGGCACAATCGTCACCTGCGCCCACCAGGTCAGCGCCCAGGAATCGCGTGTCCGACCTCTGCAAACCGGCGACCGCTACCAGCCGCCGCCGGCCCTGACCCAGACGATTCCCCGCCTGGAGGAACCCTTCGCCCAATGGCACCAACGGTTAACCGTTCTCCCGCTGCCGTTGCGCCGCGCGCTGTTGGCGAGCTACCGGGGGCTGAGCGGGAAATTAGTGCGGGAAATGGCGGCCCAACTAGCCCTTGACCCGGAAACCCCTGTCACGCACCTGACACCCGCCCAGTGGCAGCACCTGTGGGAACTCTGGCAAAGCTGGCTGCGGGCGTTACAGGCTGGTCAATTCACGCCCGGCTTCACCGACCAGGGCTACACCGTTCTCGGTTGGGGTATCACGCAACCGGTTCCCAACGTCAGCCACCTGTTGCAACAGTATTACCACCATCATTTGACACTCCAGGCGCTCCAACATCAACGCCAACATCTCCAGCAAAAACTGCACCAGCAGCAGCAAAAACTCCGGCAAAAACTCCACGTGTTTCAGGAGAAATTACGGGACATGGCTCAGGCGGAAACCTACCGCCAGCAGGCCGACTTACTCATGGCTCACTTGCATCTCTGGGCACCAGGGATGACCGAAATCCACGTGCCGGATTTCGCTGCCGATAGGATGGTCACCCTAACCATTCCCCCGGATCAAACTGCCCTGCAGGCTGCCCAGGCCCTGTACAAGCGCTATCAAAAACTGAAGCGGGCTGGGGCTGCCGTTGTGCCTCTCCTGGCGGACGTTCAAACTCAATTGGCGTACCTGGAACAAATCGCAACCCAGGTGGAGCAACTGGAAGCTGTGGCAACCGAAGACGCCCTGGCGCTCCTGGCCGAAATTTACCAGGAATTGGCGCAGCAGGGCTATGACTGGCAGCCAGCCACCTACCGGCCACGCCCGCGACCAACGGCTGTTCCCTTCTTAACCTTCACCAGCCCCGGCGGACATCCCATCTACGTCGGGCGCAACAATCGCCAAAACGAAGCCCTGACCTTTAGCTACGCCGGCGACTACGACTGGTGGTTCCACGCCCAGGAAATTCCGGGGAGTCATGTGCTGTTGCGACTGCCCGCCGGTGTGCCCCTGGAGGATGCCGATGTGCAAGCCGCCGCCAATATTGCCGCCTACTACAGCCGCAGCCGCCGGAGCCAGCAGGTGCCCGTGATTTACACCCGCGCCCGTTACGTCCAACGGCTCAAGGGTTATCCCCCCGGCACGGTCCACTACCGGCACGAACAGGTGGTCTGGGGGTATCCCGACCAAGCGCCCATCGCCCAATCAACGTGGCAACATCCCCAGCAGCCCCAGCGCCAGCCACGTTAGAAAACACCAGCGGTTTAAGGTGAGAGCTTGGTGAACGACTGCGGGTGTGATGGGACGGCCAGGGTCGCCCAGTTTGGGTTTGACCTTGACCACACCCCGGTACACATTCACCCCGCCCATTTGAACGCCAAGGGCCGCTGCATAGCAGCATTCGCTCCAACCGGCATTGGGACTTGGGTCGTAGGGAGCATCCCGGCAGCAAACGCGCCAGACGTAGCGGGGTCGGCCCGACAGTAGGGCGATGGTGACCACCACCAACCGGCAGGGCAACCAGGTCAGACCATCCTCGAGCCGGGCGCTGGCCCACCCTAGGTGCGTGTAGGGCGGGCTGCGATACCCCACCATCGAGTCCAACGTGCTGACTGCCTTGTAGGCCAAGGCCCACACCGCCGGTGAGGGACCCACCGCCGCTCCAACCAAGGCGTAAAACAAGGGAGCCATCACCCCATCCGTGGCGTTTTCGGTCACCGTCTCCAGCACCGCCCGCAGGATTTCCGCTTCAGGCAATTGGGCCGTATCGCGTCCCACGTACTGGCTGAGAGCTTGCCGCGCCTGGGCCAAATCTCCTGCCTGGAGTGGTTCTAACACTTCCAGTGCCGCCCGCCGTAAACTGCGTCCTGCCAGCGCGCTCGCTACCCAGACCGTTTCCAGCACCACCGCTAGGACTGAAGAGACCCGGCGGGCGATGAGTAAACACCCTAGCGTCGCCCCGACCGTCAATCCCACCGTTAGCACCACCAGCCCGACCCCGGCGAGCTTTTCCCTCGATGGCGGCCACTGGCGCGCCCATACCCACTGGCTGTAGCGTTCGATACCCCAGCCCATCACCTGCACCGGATGAAGCCACTGGGGCGGGTCGCCAATGAGATAGTCCAGCAGCGCTGCGCCTGCCATCACTAGCAGGGACGGTCGCGCCATCCACCCAGCCCAATCCATACCCCCACCCTAAGCCACAACGGAAAACGAATCAACGGTGGCGGGGCGGCTTTTCTGATAAACTCTTAATGAAATGTAAAAAACTCTTTTATCACAGGCGCATGAAGATTTTGGTGGTTGGGGCGACGGGGACGTTGGGGCGGCAGGTCGTGCGGCGGGCATTGCAGGAGGGACATACGGTGCGCTGTTTAGTGCGCAGTTTGGCAAAGGCGACCTTCTTGCGGGAATGGGGCGCTGAACTGGTGCCCGGCAATCTCTGGTGGCCTGAAACCCTGGAACCGGCCTTGGCGGGGATGGAGGTCGTCATTGACGCGGCGACGGCGCGACCCACCGACGCCATCGGCATTCGGGAAGTGGACTGGCAGGGCAAGGTAAGTCTGATCCAAGCAATGGTGCGCGCGGGCGTCCGACGGCTGCTCTTTTTTTCCATCTTGGGCTGCGAGCGCTATCCCCAAATTCCCCTGATGAGCGTCAAAGCGGCGACCGAGGCCTTCCTAGCTGAGTCCGGTTTAGATTACACCATCTTGGCCCCGGCGGGGTTTTACCAGGGGTTAATCGGCCAGTTTGCCATTCCCATCCTGGAGGAGCAAGCCGTGTGGCTAACGGGGACTTCCACAGCGGTAGCCTACATGGATGCCCAGGATGTTGCCCGGTTAGCGCTGCGGTGCTTGGACGTCCCGACGACGATTGGGCAAAAACTCCCGGTGGTTGGCCCCCGCGCCTGGACTTCGGAGGACATCATTGCCCTGTGCGAGCGCCTGAGCGGGAAAACGGCCAAAGTGCTGCGGGTGCCCCTAAGCGTGTTGACCACCACGCGCCAGATTTTGCGGGCATTTCAGTGGACCTGGAACATTGCCGACCGCCTGGCCTTTGCCGCCCTGTTGGCCCGAGGGGAAGCCTTGGACGCGGACATGACACCCGTCTATCAACTATTGGGTCTTTCACCAGCAGAAACCACTCCCCTGGAGAAGTATTTGGCCGAGTACTTCGCCCGAATTTTGCAGAAGTTAAAAGAGCGCAACTACGAACTGGACCGGCAAAAGCGGCAGGAGCAGGAGAAACGCCAGCGTCGCCGTCCCTTCAAGGCTTCGGCCAAAACCGGCAGTTGACCTATAATCGCAGATTACAGGCAAGGGGCAGGCGTGGGCAAAATCGGCATTATCTACAACGACGGCAAACCGGAGGCCGCACAATTCGCCCAGGAACTGCAGGAGTGGCTCCAGCAACGGGGGCGACAGGTGTGCGTGGCTACGGGCGTTGGCGGACTGCTAGGTTACGCCCAGCCGGGGAGTCCCGTGTGCCATACGCCTGTGGAATGGCTGGTGCCGCCGGGCTTCGACCGGGATGTGGAATTGACGATTGTGCTCGGAGGCGACGGCACTGTGCTGGCTGCCAGCCGCCAATGCGCGCCCTTGGGGATTCCCCTGTTAACCGTCAACACCGGACACCTAGGGTTTTTGACCGAGATTTACGTGGAGTCGTTGCCGAGCGTCCTGGAGACCGTCTTGAGCGGCGATTACCAGGTCGAAGAGCGCATCACGTTGTTGGTGCAGGTGTGGGAAGGGGATACCCGCATCTGGGAAGCCCTGGCCCTGAATGAGGTGGTGCTGCACCGGGAACCCCTGGCGAAACTCTGTCACTTTGAGGTGCAGGTGGGATGTCATGCAGTGGTGGACATTCCGGCAGACGGTGTAATCGTCTCAACCCCGACCGGTTCGACAGCCTACGCCCTGTCGGCGGGGGGACCCGTCCTAGCGCCCGGTGTGGCGGCGTTGTTGTTGATTCCTATCTGTCCCCATTCCCTGGCATCGCGAGCGCTGGTGTTTAACGACCGGGAGACGGTCCACATCTGGGCTGCCAACGCATCCCGCCTGGTGCTAGTGGCCGATGGCAACGCTGGGTGTTACGTCCAGCCGGGGTATCATGTGACCATCCAGCGGTCTCCGTACATGGCCCGGTTTGTGCGGCTGCGTCCCCCTGAGTTTTTCCATGTCTTACGGCAGAAGCTGGGTTGGGGGTTGCCCCACCAAGCCAAACCCAAAGGCTAGATGTTCAAGCGTTGGTAGATGGTCTCTAGGTGCTGGAGATGGGCGGTGGGGTCAAAACAGGCGGCGATTTCCTGGGGTGACAAGTACTGCTTCACCGTTTCGTCTTGCTCTACCAGTGCCCGAAAGTTTCCGTCTTCTCGGTTCCAGGCGTGGTGAGCCAGGCGTTGTACCAGAGCGTAAGCTTCTTCGCGGGTCATGCCTTTGTCCACCAAAGCCAGCATCACGGGCTGACTGAAAATGACACCCCCAAAGCGGTAGAGATTCCGGCGCATGTTATCCGGATACACCTGCAAGGTTTGCACGAGGTCTGTCAACTCCACCAACATAAAGTGCAGGACAATGCTGGCGTCGGCCAGGGCTACCCGTTCCACCGCGCTGTGGGAAATGTCCCGCTCATGCCAGAGAGCGACGTTTTCCAAGCCAGCGGTGGCATAGCCCCGCAATAAGCGCGCCAGACCCGTCAACCGCTCCGAGCGCACGGGATTCCGTTTGTGGGGCATTGCAGACGACCCCTTCTGTCCCGGTGCGAAGTATTCCTCAACTTCCAGGACTTCCGTGCGCTGCAAGTGGCGGATTTCCACGGCAAACCGTTCAATTGAAGCCCCTACCAGGGCCAAGACCTGCAGGTATTCCGCATGGCGGTCGCGGCTGATGACCTGGGTGGCAGCGGTATCGGGCGTCAACCCCAAGCGCTGGCAGGCCAGGACCTCCACTTGCGGGTCAAGGTGGGCATAGGTGCCGACTGCTCCCGAAATTTTCCCGACGGCCACCTGGCTGCGCAGGCGCGTCAGGCGTTCCCGGTGCCGCAGCAGTTCCGCCAGCCACCCTGCCAACTTAAACCCAAAGGTAATCGGTTCGGCATGAATCCCGTGGGAGCGGCCCACCATGACTGTGTAGCGATGGTGTTGCGCCTGGGTGCGCACCGCTTGGATGAGTTGTTCTAGTTGGGTTAGCAGCACTTCCAAACTAGCCACCAATTGCAGCGCCAGGCCCGTGTCCAGCACGTCGGAACTGGTCAACCCTAGATGCACGTACCGCCCTGCGTCCCCCAAGTATTCGTTGAGATTGGTCAGAAACGCGATGACATCGTGGCGCACCGTTTGTTCGATTTCGCGGATGCGGGCCGGGTCGAACCGGGCGTGAGCGCGGATATGGTCCATGACCTCGGGGGGAATTCGTCCCAGGGTTGTCTGGGCTTCACACACGGCCAACTCCACCTGCAACCAGGTGTGGAACTTGTATTCATCCGTCCAGAGCTGGCCCATTGCCGGCAACGTGTAGCGTTCAATCACAGGGAGACATCTCGAGACAGCAGTTCTATCCTAAGCGTCCGGTGCGTGGGATCACAGCTGGACGCCTGCGGCGGTCACCCAAGCTGCTCTGGCGCTCAACTACCCTAGGATGTAGGCCGGAACATTTCTTCCAGCTTTTCCTTCGTACCGTATGTCCCAGAGGAGTCTTGTCATCATGGCTCGCTTCCGTTCCTTGTTCCTGGCGACTACCTGTGCTCTTACCCTGACCGCTACGCCGGTGCTGGCCAATCCTTTACAAGACTGGGTCGGACGACTGTTGGAGTGGAGCCGGCGGCGTCCTACGGCATCCCCCACGGTGACCGTCACCGGATTTGTGCCACCAGCGGCGGGATTACCTGGCAATCGGGAAGGCGGAGCGACGCGCGGGGCCGTTTGTCCTGTGAGCAGTAAACCCCTGACGGCTCTGATCCCAACCAGGCATCTAGGGCTCACGGCGGCGGCACGTCCCAGTTTCTTCTTCTACTTGCCCCCGGTCGAAGGTCGCACCGTGGAGTTTGTCCTGATGGATAGTCGTGGCGCTGAAGTTTTCACCTACACCGGTCGCGCCCAGCAAAGCGGGATTGTGCGCTTGGATTTACCGGAGAATGCCCCAGCGTTGCAGGTGGGTGAACTTTACCAGTGGTATTTCTCGGTGGTCTGTGACCCGCAGGACCGGACTGCTGACTTGTATGTGCGGGGGTCGGTGCAGCGGGTAGCCCTACCGGCGTCCTTCCAACAGCAACTCCAGCGTGTGCCCCGCAATGAGCATCCCTACATTTATGCCAGCGCCGGTTTGTGGCACGAAACCCTGGCGGCCCTGCTGGACCTGCGCCAATCCCAACCCCAAAACGGTCAACTGATGGCGGATTGGCAATCGTTGCTCCAGATCGAGGGGTTAGGGAAGGTCGCTCAGGAACCCCTAGCCGGCAAGCTGTAATTCCCTGGTTCCTGACCTTGACAGAACCCCTAGCTCCTGGCTAGTCTGAAGCTGGCTGTCTGCAAGGATAGCGCGGTATGACCGAGCGCCTCACTCGCGAGCAGTTGAACCAGCTCATTGCCGAAGTGCAGCGTATTGCAGACCGCCAGCTCGATACCATTGGCCTTGCCCAGGCTAGGGAAATTCTCAGGGAACTCAATCTGCCCGATGACCTATTAGAAGAAGCCCTGCTCCAAATCCGACGTCGCCAGGCGGCCAAGCAGCAGCAATTGCTAAACCGGCTGGTTGTGGGCGGCGTTGCGTTATTTTTGGCTGTGGCCATTGGGGGCTATGTTTACCTTGAACGACGAAAGGAAAGCCTGATTGCCAACGTCCGCAGCCAAGCCGCCCAAGTGACCCTAGCGCAACGGCCCGAGCAACCTGTGCAGGTGGTGATGCGCCCCAGCGAGGTGGTCTATCGGGTCACGTTGGTGAATGCGCCCGTTGGTCAAAAACTCCCGATGGCTTGTGATTGGGTCAATCCCCAAGGCACGGTCGTTCACCAGAATCGTTATCAAACCAAACAAATTAGCACTCCACTTTGGAATACCCGTTGCCGGTACCGGCTGAGCACGGCGGATGCCACCGGCCTCTGGACGGTCAGGATGTATGTCAAAGATCGGCTAGTCTCGACCACTTCCTTTGAAGTCCGGTGATGCAGGTGGCCGTTAGTCCAGCAGGCTTCCTCGGGGCTTGGGGTGCCGACCTCCAGGACCTGCTGGCAAAGCAGCCTGACCATGCCTGGCGGCTCCTGCAGGTGCAATCCATTGGTCTAGACGCAGGCCAAGGCATCGTCCAAACCGGCGGTGAGGCGTGGGCAAACGCAACAGGCACCACTTTAACACTGGGGCGGCATCCCTTTGGACGGGTCACCTTGTACTGGTATCAGGGCGAGAAAGGTCTTTGGTTTGCGACACGCTGGCGCTGGTTGACACCCTTGGTCACCCCTGAAATAGACCCCTTAGCTGTCTATGGCTATGCCTGCTTTTCTTACGTGCCAACGCCGTGGACCCCTTACAAATCCATTCGAGCCATCGAAGCCGGCTGGCAATACACGTGGGAAGCGGGAAAGTTGACCAGCCAAAAAGCGTCTCCCGTGTTGGCTGATTGGCACGAGCAGGCTGACCCTTTAGCTGATGAAGCCATTGCCGTTCAGGAGTTGCGAGACCTGCTCGAAGAAGCCGTTGCCCGCCAGACCTGTGACCTCCACCAGAAAACGGTGGGAATTTTGTTATCGGGGGGCTTAGATTCCTCCACCATTGCGGTGCTGCTAAAGCGCGCCGGCCTTAAAGTCCGCGCTTACACGTTAGATTTCGGTTCATACGGCATTTCTGAAATGGCCTATGCCCAAAAAGTCGCCCAGCATTTGCAGATTCCCTTGGTCAAGGTTGAATGCTCACCCCGCCGTGTCAAGCAGTCGCTCAGTGCCGCAACCAAAGCGCTCGATTTACCCTATGGCGATGGCGTTTGTATTCCCCTATGGTTGCTGTATCAAACGGCGCGACAAGAGTGCGAAGTCTTATTCAATGGCGAAGGGGGTGACCAGTTATTTGCTGGCTGGACAAATAAACCTCTAATTGCCGCCTACGTTTATCAGAACCAGCCTGTGTCTTTTGTTGACCAGTATCTCCAAACCTTCCATCGTTTGTGGGGCTACGGCCCAGCAGTTTTCGCGCCTTCCTTTTGGCAACAAGTTAAACATTGGTATCCGGGCGATTGCTTACAGGATGCCCTAGCCGGAAAGGGTTCATTTTTGGCTCGCTTGCGACGGGCAACGTTGATGCTCAAAGGTGCGCAAAATATCCATCCCCGTGCAACCAACCTTGCCCTGGCATTGGGGTTGCGCTTGCGCTCTCCTTTCTGCGATGAACACTTGGCGAAATGGGCCTTTACGGTCAAGGCAGAACTATTCTTGCGGGGGGCCTGTGAAAAGTACATTTTGAAACGAGCGGTTGAACCTTGGTTGCCGGCAGAAGTGGTCTGGCGAGAAAAACGGGGGATGGGTGTGCCCTTGACTCAATGGTGTTTGGGACCTTTGTGGCGCGATTTGGGGCAGTGGTTAAATCCTAAACGCCTAGAAGCAGAAGGAATTTGGCGACCGGATTTAGCAGCCAGGGTGGCCTTTGGTGGCTTGGGAAGTGAGTTGCGCAAACGACGCATCGGGGAAATTTTATGGCTGCTTTTGGCTTGGCAATGTTGGCGCTCTCAATTGGGCGAGATTCGCCAGGGAAATAGCTGGTGGCATCCCTTTGTGCTCCCTTACGAGTTCTGGCGTCGTACAGGTTTATATCGCTGCTGGAGAGACTCCATATGATGAACACCGAGTTACTCCTAAAACTGCTCGATATCTACGGGTCACCCTTATACGTCTATGACGCTGAACATTTTTGGCAAATGCTCCAGCGCATTCCCCAGCAGGTGGGCTATAAGCCAACGACCTACTGCTTTGCTGCCGTGACCAATGGTAGTTTAGCACTTTTGCAACTGGTGCGACGGGCGGGCTGGAGTATTCATGCCAATACACCAGGTGATATTTATCTAGGACTAAAGGCCGGTTTTTTGCCTGAACAAATTGTCTATAGCGGCAGCAATCTTAGCCCCGCCGATATGCAACAGGTGTTGGCCTGGGGTGTAACGACTTTCAACTTAGACAGCGTTGCCCAGGTGCAACAGCTCTGTGAATTGGCTAAAGACGTCCCCTGTCTGCAATTAGGGCTACGTTTAAATCATCCCCCACTGACGGGTGACAGCCGCATTGGTGTGCAACCCCATGAGTTTCCCGAAGCCGTTGCGATTGCGCGTCGGTACAACCGTTCTATCCAAGGATTGCACTTTTATCGAGGTACAGGGACAAATGCTACCCAAGCATTCATTGCCGTCATTGATCAGCTACTAGAGATAGGAAGAAGCTTACCTGACTGGAAATACCTGGACTTTGGTGGAGGTTTTGGGTACCCCTACCGGCACGGCAAGGTGGTATTTGACTGGCAAGCGTTTGGACAGGCGCTATCACAAGCACTCAACGGGACAGGAATTCATCTTATTCTTGAGCCAGGACGCAATGTGATAGCTGGCTGCGGCGTCTTACTTACCACGGTTGTATCCGTCAAATACCAGGGAGAAAAGCAAATTGTTGGGGTAGATACGACCATTGCTAACCTGACTGCTCCGAGTGTCTATGGCGACTATCGCCAGATCATTACCCTGAACAAAAACGGTGTGACTCTCCCAACGGATGTGTGTGGAAATACGACCTACTCACGGGATTACTTAGGAAGAAACATGGCATTGCCTCCCCTGGAAATTGGAGACCGGTTAGCCATTTTGGATGTAGGGGCCTATGGATATGCAATGGCGTCTCATTTTCTTCATCGTCCAAAACCCGCTGAAGTTTTAGTCAAAGGTGAACACCATTTCTTGATTCGAGAGCGGGAAGACTACAGCGTTCTTTTATCCAACCAGTGCAATATGGAGCAGGCTTATGCGTTGTATTAACTGCGGAACAAACAATAACCTGCGCGACCGCCAGGCTAATCAGGGCCGGTGCAAGCAGTGCGGAACGCCCTTTGCCTTTGAGCCAACTGATATGCCGTTGAATTTCCGGCTAACTGACCTGGCGTTTCAGCGAGTGATAGGGAAACTCTCAGCTAATGGTGCTCTGTGTTTCACAAAAAAGCAACTGTACTATGAGCTGTGCCGGTTAAAGGAAAGGCGTGATAAGGTACCCGAATTTCTCTTTGTCATTGTTTGGATTATTTCATTTTTTATTCTCCTTGGACCACTTCTGATTATCTTATCTGTAATTGCTTTTCTAGGCCATTTCAACTTCGATTTTCTAGTATATGCAATCTATCCAGTATATGCAGCTTCTCACTTCATAGGCCTGTGGTTTGCCAGTCAGGACCTGAAGCATTCCCGTCGCGACCGACTGGCTTATGCCTATTGTCTCATAGCCCTTGGGTTTATTTTGCTTATTTCCGGCGGTGCGAATATGCAACAGTGGTTTTTGATGGTTGTTCTAATGATTTTTGGTGTTGGTGCTATAAGTTTAGGTTCATGGCAAGCCAGACGGATTCCTAATACACCCGAAGCACCGCCGTCCCTAACCCAGGAACTATTCAACTCTCTTATTGACCGCTGGACAAGAGCGCATGGGCCGCTGGATAAGTTACTGCCAAGGGCTACGAAAAATGATTTTGCCACTGCCTTGCCAGCAGCCGATGTGACCAACTACAGCTTTGACCGGTTGATTGTTTGCCAGAGTGACGACATTGCCAAAATGCTTCTGGCGAATAACTTTCACTTTGAATACAACAGTGGCGTTGTCAGTATCAAAGGCTATCCGTCCAGCATCTTTGATACAGTGATGACGATGGCCAAACGCAATCCTGATCTCAAGGTCTTTGTCTTGCATGACTGTAGCCCGGAGGGAATACGCACAGTGCATCGGGTTAAACAGAACCCCCGCTGGTTTGGGCAGCAAAATGTGACGGTGATTGATGCTGGGATTTCTCCCCGCCAGGTTCTGTCAGCGCGACGACCAATTTTCTGTTTATCGAGTGATGAGATGCAGCGGGATTTTTTGACCTTGGCTAAAGAGATTCGAGACACGTTAACCCCGGCTGAGCAGCGATGGCTTTACGCCGGCAATTACATTCCCCTTGAGTTTTTCAGACCTGAGCAGATTATCAACCTGCTAAGCCGCAGTATCCAACTCACTCTGCAGGTGAGCAGGGTTGAGGAGGACGAGCCCTTAATCGCTTTGGGTGATAGTGGGATTTATGTCGTTGATACGTTTGGTTGAAATGAGCGATGTTGTTGAAGCCAGAGTTCTAGGCTTGCTAGTAACCATAGCTTCACACCGTAGCGTCGCCAGGGGTCGCCTTGATAGTCCAACCATGACTGGATGAGATGGGGCTGCAGGTAGGCGGAAATAGCTGCATGTTTTCCCAACAATAAATCCCTAGCCTGCCGGTTCCAATACTTCTGAAACCCTAGTTGTACCGGCACCATCATCCCGCTTTTTGGACGGTGAATGATCTCCGGTGGCAATAGGGATTGCATGGCGCGTTTGAGCACCGCTTTTTCTTCGGCGCCCGCAACCTTACATCCCACCGGAATCCGCAGGCTAAAATCCACCACGCGCCGGTCAAATAAGGGCGACCTTCCTTCTAACCCCACCGCTCCCAACAAGTTATTCACTTTGGTTAGGATGTGGTCAGCACCCTTGAATTTGATGTTGATCAAAAACAAACGCTGTAGCAACTCCATATCTCTGTGCAAGTCATCGGCGAAAAAGAACGGAGCATTTTTAACTTCAGCCCAAACATCTGGTTTGAGTAATTGGGACAAGTCGTCAAAACACTTTTGGAAGGAACGGGCGTAGTGACTCACGAGAGAACCGCCGTAAACCTGACTGAGTAACATGGGCTGGTTTTTCGGACCGCCAAAACAGGGGTCGCCTCCTTCACCGTTCAAAATCAAAGAAACGGAGGACTTGGCAAATCTGGCCAGTCGTAGATTGGGCACGGTTAACGGGTCGCCAATCGGGTCATCTAACTCGGCCATTGTTTCCGGCAAGTAGTCCCACATCTCCCGGAAAGAAATTTCCAACGGGCGATGCTCTAGCCCGTACTGCTGCGCCACCAGGCGAGAAAAGAACAGTTCATTGGGTACTTCCGAACCGAAGTGAATCGAATAACAAATCACCTTGCCGCTATGAAGTTGAGCGCTTAAGGCGGTGACAGCACTGGAATCAATTCCCCCCGAAAGAAAAATCCCCACCTTGTCGTGGCCCATTAATTTTTCTTGCACAACCTGCTGCAAAAGCTCCAGCAACTCCTCTCCGTAACGCTCCACATCCCGGGCATCTGCTGTCGGGGGAACCCGCGATTCGGGTTGCCAAAAGATGCTCGTTTCCTTTTGGGGGAGACGCAAAACGGTTCCCGGTCGCAGCTCCTGCACTTCTTGCCATAGCGTCTGGCTACCCGGCACAAACGCACAGCATAGATAATCCCGCAACGCCACGAGGTTGATTTCCCCGCTGTGATAGGGCCGCAGGGTTTTTAGGCGCGGCGCAATCCAGGTTACGCGCCCCTGGTGGGTGTAGTACAATGTCCGACCGCCCACCCCATCCCGACACAAGTACAGCACTTGGTCTTGCCGGTCCCATACGACTAGGGCGAAAAACGCAGTGATGGAGTTGAGAAGGCTAATTCCGTGCTGTTCCCAGCCGTTGGCAATGGTTGCTAGGGAGCACTCACCAGTGGTTTCTCCGACGACGACGTAGCGTTGCGATGGACTCCAGCACAGGGCGGTTGACGGCCCAAAAAACAGGAACTTGCCTTGGTCATGCCAGGTCGGGGTTGGACTCGTTGGCAGCGCGACCACGCCAAACCCAATCCACCAGGAACGTCCCATCCCACCTACCAGCGGGGCGGCTGTTGCAGGAGTTTTTCCACTTGAGCAACCTCTAGCGGCGGCGAGAACAAATACCCTTGCCCAAAAGCACAATTCATGAGCCGCAACTGACGCAACTGCTCCTGGGTTTCCACGCCCTCGACCACCACTGCTTTCCCCATGGCATGGGCCAGCCCCACCATGCCCTGCACAAAAGTCCAGGCGTCCGCATCAGCCGCTTGGATAAAGGATTTATCAATCTTGACCATGTCAATCGGCAGGGTGCGTAGCCGGTTCAGGTTGGAATAGCCCGTGCCAAAGTCGTCCATCAAAATCTGCAACCCCAAGTCCCGCAGTTGCGAGAGCATGGTGGTGACGGTCTCGATGTCCTCCATAATCAGGCTTTCGGTGAGTTCTAACTTCAGGTGATTTCCCGGCAAACCCGTTTCCTGCAACACCTGGGTAATCTGGGTCACCAAATCCGCCTGCAGAAATTGCTTACTGGAGACGTTCACACTGACGGTCAAGGGACGCAAGTCGGGAAACTGCTGGTGCCACCGACATAACTGAGCACAGGCTGTCCGCAACACCCACAGCCCAATCGAGGCAATCAAACCGGTTTCCTCTGCCAGGGCAATCAATTGGTCGGAGGGAACGGCACCCGCTTGGGGGTGGTGCCAGCGCACCAACGCCTCAAACCCGACAATCTGCCCGCTAGTCAGTGCGACGATGGGTTGATAGCGCAGGGACAATTCCCCCCGTTCGATAGCACGGCTCAGGTCCGTCTCCAACCGCAGGCGCTGGCCTGAGTTTTCCATCCCCGGGCGAAAAATCTCCAGACGTCCTCGCCCCAGTTGTTTGGCTTTCTGGGTGGCCGCGCGAGCAAACCGCAACCAGTCCTCCGGCTGTTGCACCGGCAGATAGCTCCAGGCAACCCCCATGCTCACCGTAATAAACACTTCCTGGTTTTCCAACTCGAAGGGGGTGTGCAGGTCCTTTTGAATCGCCTCTAACCGCGCCAGCGCTTCCTCGGGCGATGTAATGCTTTCCAGAATCAGGGCAAATTCATCTCCCTCCAACCGCGCCGCAGTATCGCCAGGAGCCAGTCGTTGCCGTAATTGCCGGGCCACCGCCGCCAGTAACTTATCCCCCATGCGGTAGCCCAGGCTGTCGTTGACCTGTTGCAGGCGGTCAATATCCAGATGCACCACGGCAAACAGCAGCGAGGTTTCCACTGGCAGCCGCTCCTGCATCGTCTGCAACAGGGACATCAGCATATTGCGGTTGGGTAAGCCCGTTAGAGAGTCGTGGTACACCCCTGGTACGACCGCCGTTCTGTCGGTGAGGGATGGGGGCGTCGTTGGCGCTTGATCCAGTGCGCTGAGGTAAATTTTGTAGGGGCCAATCTGGAGACGGTCGCCGTGTTGAACCCGCCGGTTGGTGCCCAAGCAATGCTGCCCATTTAAAAAGGTGCCGTTGGTGCTTTTGTCCACGAGTTCTAAGCCATCTTCCCGCGCCAGGATCAGGGCATGACAGCGGGAGACCTGCTTGTGGGAAAGGACCACCAGCGTTCCTGGCTCTTGGAGAGCCGCCCGCATGGCCTGTTCATCTCGCCCAAAAATCACCGGCACCCTGACCCGCCGCTTTTGCAGCGTTCCCGTGGTCAAATCTTCCCAGCTCAGTTCCAACTCCACCGCTGTCTGGCATCGGGTCATGACTCTATAGTTAGTTTAGCGACCGGCTGTTCCCCCATCGCTCAGGGCCGCCGATTTTTATACTAGAACCAGAATGTTTACTGCATGAGTGGGGAGTTACCTATGGCTTCGCAAACGCTTCTGGAAAAAGGGAGTCAAGCCACCACCAAGCACTATCCCAACTACAAGGTGATTGTCCTCAATGACAATGTGAACACCTTCGAGCACGTGGCCCGTTGCCTGATGCAGTACATCCCGGCCATGACGCCCGACCGTGCCTGGGAACTCACCAACCAAGTGCATTACGAAGGTCAGGCAGTGGTGTGGGTCGGTCCTCAGGAACCGGCGGAACTCTACCATGAACAACTCAAACGTGCCGGTCTGACCATGGCCCCTCTTGAACCCGCATGAGCCGCCTTTTTCAACTGCACGCACCCTTTGCCCCCACAGGGGACCAGCCCCAGGCGATTGAACAACTGGTGCGGGGGGTGCAGGCGGGCTACCGCTACCAAACCCTGCTGGGGGCTACGGGTACGGGCAAAACTTTTGTGATGGCCAATGTCATTGCCCAGGTGGGACGACCAACCCTGGTGCTGGCCCACAACAAAACCCTAGCGGCCCAACTGTGCAATGAGTTGCGGGAATTTTTCCCCCACAACGCCGTCGAATACTTCATCAGTTATTACGACTACTACCAGCCAGAGGCCTATATCCCCGTCACCGACACCTACATCGCCAAAAGCGCCTCCATCAATGACGAAATTGATATGCTGCGGCATTCGGCCACCCGGTCGCTCTTTGAACGGCGGGACGTAATTGTCGTGGCTTCGATTAGTTGTATCTACGGGCTAGGAATTCCCAGTGAATACTTGAATGCTGCTGTGCATTTGGAGGTGGGATTAACAGCGGAACCGGTGCAAGTCGCCCAGGCGCTGGTCAATATCCAATACGACCGCAACGATGTGGAACTGGGACGGGGCCGATTCCGCTTGCGGGGCGATGTCCTAGAAATTGGGCCCGCTTACGAAGACCGCGTCATTCGGGTGGAATTCTGGGGCGATGAAATCGAGCGAATTGAACTGCGCGACCCCCTCACCGGCGCGGTTTTAGAATCGGTGCAGGCCATTAACATTTATCCGGCGCGCCACTTTGTGACACCGGCGGAACAATTGGAGCGAGCTTGCCGGGCGATTGAGCAAGAGCTGGAAGAACGCTTGGCGGAGTTGGAAGCGGAAGGCAAACTCCTGGAAGCGCAGCGGCTCAAACAACGCACCCGCTACGACCTGGAACTCCTGCGCACCGTGGGCTACTGCAATGGGGTTGAAAATTATTCGCGTCATTTAGCGGGCCGGCCAGCGGGTTCGCCCCCGGAATGCCTGGTGGATTACTTCCCGGAGGATTGGCTGCTGATTGTGGACGAGTCCCACGTCACTGTGCCCCAATTGCGGGGGATGTATGAGGGGGATCAATCCCGCAAACGAGTCTTAATTGAACATGGATTTCGCTTGCCGAGCGCTGCCGATAACCGCCCCCTCAAAGCCGATGAATTTTGGGCCAAGGTGAACCAGTGTATTTTTGTGTCGGCCACGCCGGGGGATTGGGAACTGGAGGTGTCCGAGCAGGTGGTGGAGCTGATCATCCGTCCCACCGGGGTGCTGGACCCGGACATTTCGGTGCGTCCGACGGTCAACCAGGTGGAAGATTTGACGGGGGAAATCTACCGGCGTGTCGAACGGGGCGAAAAGGTGCTGGTGACCACCCTGACCAAACGCATGGCGGAGGATTTAACTAGCTACTGGCAAGAGCAGGGGTTGCGGGTGCAATACCTGCACTCGGAAATTGACGCGATTGGTCGCATTGAAATCCTGCAGGGACTGCGGGCGGATGAATGTGATGTCATTGTGGGGGTGAACTTGCTGCGGGAGGGATTGGATTTACCAGAAGTCTCGCTCGTCGCCATCTTAGACGCAGATAAGGAAGGGTTCTTGCGCTCCGAGCGGTCCTTGATTCAAACCATTGGGCGAGCCGCGCGACATGTGAATGGACAGGCCATTTTATACGCCGACATCATCACCGAAAGTATGCAGCGAGCAATTCAGGAAACCCAGCGGCGCCGGCAGAAACAGATTGCTTACAATCAAGCGCATGGTATAACGCCGCAACCCATTCGTCGGAAACCCGCCAACCGCATCTTGCAAACCCTGGAGTTTTCTCGGCGGATTCAAGCCAAGGAAAGCCCGGCGGACTACCGGGTGACCTCCCTAGAGGCCAGCGACATCCCCGCCTATATCCAGGAACTCGAGCAAAAAATGCGTGAAGCAGCTCGCAATTTAGAATTTGAACAAGCGGCCATCTACCGGGACCAAATCCAAAAACTCAAACAACAACTGACTACCTCAGAACCATGACCTACTGCCTAGGCATCTTGACGCGGTACGGATTGGTGATGGCTGCCGATTCCCGTACTCATGCCGGTGTGGACTACATTTCCACCTATCGGAAACTGTTTGATTTCTCTCTACCTGGCCAGCGCGTTTTATTTCTCTGCACGTCCGGTAATCTTGGCATTACCCAGGCGGTGGTGGCCCAACTGCGCCAGGATATTCATCAACAACACCCAGAGAACCTGCATACAATTGGCTGCATGTACGAAATTGCGACGTATATCGGGAGAAAACTTCGCAAATTACAGGAGGAAAATCGGCCCTGGCTAGAGCGGGACCATATTGATTTTCAATGCAACTTTTTGGTGGGGGGGCAAATTCAGGGCGATGAACCACAACTATTCCTTATTTATCCCCAAGGCAACTGCATCCACGCCACACCAGAAACCCCTTTCTTGCAAATTGGGGAAACCAAATATGGCAAACCCATTCTAGACCGCACCCTCACCTACGAAACGCCGCTCGCAGCCGCCGCCAAATGTGCCCTGCTATCCATTGATTCCACAATGAAATCCAATATCTCTGTTGGGCCGCCGATCCACCTCATTGCCTACGAGCGAGACAGTTTTCAGGTACACTACCGGCTAGAACTGGGGTTGGGAGACCCTTATCTGCTCGAAATGCGTCGCTCCTGGGAGTGTTCTCTCAAAGAAGCCTTCGCTAATGTCCCTGACCCCCAGTGGCACACCAGTCCAACCCACCCAACCCACCACACTAATGACTTGGTGACCTAGTTGCAAGTGGGTTTTGTCAGATAGCCAAGCCGCTTGCGTTGGTCAGCGAGAGAACCCGCAACGAGTCTGCGCCCTGCGACTCAAGCAATGACCAGCATAGATGATCTGGCACACGGATTTTGGTTACCTACAGCTACGTCATGGGAGTTGATTCGGACAAAAGATAGGACTGCGCCCTGCCACCTGCCATTGAGCGACCTCGAATGACCCGGCTACAGGGCGTGTGCGATCAAAGGCTGCCCGGCTAGTAACGATGCACCAAGCGGTTAATTGGCTTGAAGATGTCCGCCTCAAACGCTTTCCCCTTGAGCATCCGGTTCCAGTACAGCCATGGCAGGACATGCACCTTGACCAAGTACATGGAGTAGCGCTCCTGGGTGGGGTCTAGCGGGAACGAAGGCAGCAGCTTGCCATCATAACCAAACTCGGCCATGATGGCAGAGTTATAGCCCGTAATCAAGGGACAACAAGTGTAACCGTCGTAACGGGCCGCCAGCGGTTGACCATCCATCGCCGCCAGGAGATTTTGGGCTGCTACTGGCGCTTGCTTGCGAGCCGCCGCTGCGGTTTTGGACGTTGGCAACGACGAGGCATCCCCTAGGGCAAAAACATTGGGATAACGCACGTGTTGCAGGGTATGTTTATCCACGTCAACCCAACCCCCAGCGCCCGCTAGAGGACTGTTTTTGATAAAGTCCGGCGCGCTCATGGGAGGCGTCACGTGAATCATGTCATAGTGAATGCTGACCTCGTGAACCCCTGCATCCGTCGTGACATCAAAAATGGCTTCCTGGGTCTCCGGTCGGATTTCCTTGAGATTGTGCTTGAACTTGACCACAATCCCGCGCCGGGCCACAACTTTTTCCAAGCTGGCGGAGTATTCGGGGACGCTAAACATCGCTCCCGCCGCCGTGCAGAACATCACCGTCGTGTTGACGCCCACACCACTTTTACTCTTGAAGTAGTCGTCGGCCATGTACATAATCTTTTGGGGCGCTCCCCCGCATTTAATTGGCGTCGCCGGTTGTGTAAAGATGGCCGTCCCACCTCGGAAGTTGCGAATCGTTTCCCAGGTGTAAGGCGCATAATCTTTGGAATAATTGCTAGTGACGCCCCCTTTGCCCAATGCTTCTTTTAAGCCTTTGATCAAATGCCAGTTGATTTGAATTCCTGGGCAGACCACCAGGTAATCGTATTGAACCGCCAGCCCCGACTCAGTGATCACGGTGTTGTGATCTGGGTCCAGTTGGGTCACCCGGTCTTGAATCCAAGCTGTTCCTGGGGGTAGTACGTCCTTTTCATGGCGAATGAAATGGTGTAACGGACGAATCCCCCCGCCAACGAGCGTCCAACCCGGCTGGTAATAGTGCTTATCCGAAGGCTCAATAATGGCAATATCTAACCCCCGTCGCCGCTTGAGGAGTTGAGCAGCTACACTTACCCCGGCTGCCCCACCACCCACAATGACCACCTGGTGATGGCGACTGGTCATAGGAGCGGCGGCGCCACTGCCAGAGTGCTCAGCGACCGGCACAGACTGATTTGGTATAGCAGTTGGTGACACGGCAATCCCCCATACACATCGTGACCGTATTACAGTATAGCCTGAAATTACTGAATCGTTATGGATTCATACGGTTAATCTTTGAGACATTTATTGAACAACGCCAATATCAGTGAAACATAAATTGACAAAAATAAACTTTTTAACCAGATTACTATATGGTAGTTTAATAAAGTAATCAGCTCTTGGGGGGGGTAGATGCGTCGTGGCAGGGACGGCGATGTTGCGCCCGTGCTTGACGATGACATGGCAATTGCCCATGTCCGTTACTCGCCAGCGCCGGGATGCAAGTGGTACAAGCGTAGGTTACACATCAAGCGTTTGGGGATGAAGCGATGCAACTGGTTCTTGGTTATGGGCTAGCGTTATTGATAGGAATTTCGCTGGGTCTCATTGGCGCCGGTGGCTCGATTCTGACGGTGCCGGTTTTGGTTTATGTGATGGGTGTCAATCCGACGTTGGCAACGGCGTATTCACTCTTTATTGTGGGTATTACGGCTTTGGTTGGCTCATGGGATTACTTCCGCAAAGGACTCATTAGTCTCAAAACAGCCTTCGTTTTTGCGATTCCAGCTTTTAGTTCCGTCTTCCTAGTGCGCCGATTCCTCATACCAGCAATTCCACCCAAGATTGTGCAACTAGGAACACTGACCCTGACCAGGGATATTCTCTTAATGATTGTCTTTGCGGTGTTAATGATTTTGGCATCCCTTTCCATGATCAGAAATGGCAAGGGTGATACTCGTCATCTCCCCGTAGAAGACAAACCACCTGAATTCAATTTCCCATTAATTTTTGGCGAGGGTATAGTGGTTGGAGCGCTGACGGGTCTGGTTGGTGCTGGCGGCGGTTTTCTAATCATTCCAGCGCTGGTCGTTTTGGCGGGATTACCGATGAAAATGGCTGTGGGCACATCTCTGTTGGTCATTGCCGCTAAGTCGTTGATTGGTTTTCTAGGGGATGTGCAAAACCCTGAGTTGCAGATTGATTGGGGATTGCTTATGCTTTTTGCTGGCGTGGCTAGTATTGGTATTTTTGTGGGGTCCTACCTGTCCACTTTTATTTCAGGGCGGAAATTAAAAAAAGGATTTGGTTGGTTTGTGGCTGTGATGGGTGTTTACATATTGATTAAGGAAGCTCGGGGAGGCTGACAGCACTGTCACTCAGCAGCTCTAGCTCAGCCGCCGGGGAGAAACCCCACATCAGGCGGAGACCAATGTACCGTCGCGCCCGAACTTAACTCGCTAACCCGTAGTACAAACGCACTACATCGGCGGTCACCCATTTTTGTCACAAAACTATAAGATAAGCTCTCATTTTATTGAGGATTGCAACGAATTGTACTTGTCGGAAAAATCCCTTTGGTACGATCACGGGTACTGGTTCTGGGAGGGGTCATGGCTGACAAGGTGAAACACTTGAGTGTCCGGCTCAGCGATGATGAAAATCGCGCGCTGGAGAATTACTGTCAGCGAACCAGTCAATCCAAAACGGAAGTGATCCGCCAATTTATTCGCTCGTTAATTCATGCCCAAACTAACGGTCATTCCAATTCTGGCAGCAGTCAATCCGCCTGAACCGCCTCCAGAAGATACGTGGTTACCTTTAATCTCACTGGTCGCCAGTCTGGTACAGGGAATCATTTTTTTGTTGGGGTTTACGTTTTCGGGTTTGGTGGTCATTCTCCAGTGGTTTGCAGCGTTGCTGACTTTGGGCTTGGGGTTCATTTGGACGCCGTTACAGGCCATTTTGACAGCAATTCTCATGCCGTTTTTCACAATCGGGCTGGGGCTGCTCTTGCCGCTGTTGCTCCTGGGGTTGGTGGTCGCACTGGTGACGCGGCGATAAAAAAGCTCCCCAACTGGGGAGCCTTTGGGGCAGGGTTAATGGAAACAGGCCTTAGTAGTCAAAGTCTCCGCCGCTACCGCCGCCTGCGGGTGTCTTTTCCTTGGGTTCGGGTTTGTCCACCACAATGCATTCAGTGGTCAGAACCATGCCCGCAATGGAGGCGGCGTTTTGCAGGGCGGAACGGGTGACCTTGGCCGGGTCCACGATCCCCGCTTCGAACATGTTGGTGAAAGCGCCCTTGGCGGCGTCGTACCCCACTTCAAAGGGCTTGTCCTTGACCTGGTCAGCAATCACCGCTCCGTTGACACCAGCGTTTTCGGCGATGCGCATCAGGGGAGCCATCAGGGCGCGGCTGACGATCAGAGCGCCGGTCAGCTCCTCTTCAGTCAGGTGTTCCTTCGCCCAGGCCTCCAACTCAGGGGCTAGGTGCGCCAAGGTCGTCCCACCCCCAGGGACAATCCCTTCTTCAACCGCCGCTTTGGTGGCGTTGATGGCGTCCTCCAGGCGGAGCTTCTTGTCCTTCATTTCGGTTTCGGTGGCCGCCCCGACTTTGATCACCGCCACGCCACCGGCTAGTTTCGCCAAGCGCTCCTGCAGCTTTTCCTTGTCGTAGGTGGAGTCCGTTTCTTCAATTTGCCGGCGAATTTGCTCACACCGCGCCTTCACTGCCGCTTCGTTCCCCTCGGCAATGATGGTGGTGTGGTCTTTGGTGATAGTCACCCGCCGAGCCTTGCCCAGCATGTCCATCCGCACGCTGTCGAGCTTGGTCCCGGTTTCTTCGGAGATCACCTGCCCGCCGGTCAGGATAGCAATGTCCTGCAGCATGGCTTTGCGCCGGTCCCCAAACCCAGGTGCTTTCACCGCCGCCACGCTCAACACGCCCCGTAGCTTGTTCACCACTAGAGTCGCCAGGGCTTCTTTCTCAATGTCTTCCGCGATGATGAGCAAGGGTTTGCCAGCACGAGCGACTTGCTCCAGCACTGGCACCAAGTCCTGCACAAGCGTGATTTTCTTGTCGGTGATGAGCACCAGAGCGTCCTCCAGGGTGGCTTCCATCCGCTCGGCGTCAGTGGCAAAGTAGGGGGAGATGTAGCCTTTGTCAAAGCGCATCCCCTCCGTGACCTCCAGCTCGGTGGTCATGGACTTGCCTTCTTCTAGGGAGATCACACCCTCCTTGCCCACCTTTTCCATAGCCTCGGCGATCATCTTGCCCACTTCTTCGTCATTGCCAGCCGAGATGGCAGCCACCTGGGCAATCGCCTTGGAGTCCTCTACCGGACGCGCGTGGGCGGCAATTTTCTCCACGACAAATTGGGTGGCTTTGTCAATCCCCCGCTTCAGGGCAATGGGGTTAGCGCCGGCAGCCACGTTGCGCAGCCCCTCCTTGACCATGGCATGAGCCAGCACGGTTGCGGTCGTGGTCCCATCTCCTGCCACGTCGTTGGTCTTGGAGGCTGCTTGCCGGATCAAGGCCACCCCCGTGTTTTCCACGTGGTCTTCTAGCTCGATTTCTTTGGCAATCGTGACCCCGTCATTGACAATCTGGGGCGCGCCGAATTTCTTTTCCAACACCACATTGCGCCCTTTTGGCCCTAGGGTCACGGCAATCGCTTCCGCCAAGGTATCCATCCCTTTTTCCAGGGCGCGGCGGGCGTCTTCGTGGTAGAGAATCTTCTTCGCCATGGGTTGTCAACCTCCTTAGCTCACAGTCGCCAGGATGTCTTTTTCCGCCAGCAGGACGTAGTCATCCATGCCAATTTTCAATTCGGTGCCAGCGTATTTGGAGTACAGCACCTTGTCGCCGACTTTGACTTCTATTGGAATCCGCTGACCGTTCTCATCCCGTCGACCAGGGCCAACGGCCACTACTTCGCCTACCTGAGGCTTTTCTTTGGCCGTATCGGGTAACAGGATGCCACCAGCTGTTTTTTCTTCCGATTGACTTACCTTGACTAGCACTCGGTCCCCCAAGGGGGTGACGGTCGAGACGCTCAACGTAATGGTTGCCATAGGCGATGACACTCCCACTGCTACAAAAGGGTTTGTTGCCTGGAGCGGCCCCACCCATTAGGTGTTAGCACTCTCCGCTTCCGAGTGCTAATGTAACCGAGACGACTGCAGGGGCGGAGTACGGGTTTCCGAACTGGCCAGGCTGTAAATTTGGGCTAAGTTTTGTGGGGAAGTGTTACAGGGACGCTGGGAACGGGTTGGGGTGGGTCTTAGGATGGGGGAGAGTTTGCAAGTTGGGAGGAGGCTAATGTACTCAGTGTTGTTGGCAGTGCCGACGACGGTGCCCTGGTCGCCGCGTGTGGCGCTAGTCATGGTGGGATGCAATTTGTTTGCGGTGGCGATTGGGTACTGGGCAATTCAAGCCAAGGGGGTTGCCGGGCCGAAGTTGCCCTTGCCGGAGTTGTTTCGGGGCTTTGGCGTGCCGGAGTTGCTGGCGACGGCGGCCTTTGGGCATATCTTGGGTACGGGGATGACGCTAGGGCTGGCCAACGCTGGCTTGTTGTAATCACACCTGCGCTTCCCCCGATTTCTACAATAGAGATCAATCGCGAAGGGGGATTAACTGCTATGCATGGGGGAATCAGGGTGGGTTCGCTGTTTGGGATTCCCCTGTACCTAGACCCTTCGTGGTTTGTCGTTGCCCTGTTGGTCACCTGGGGCAACAGCCTCCGCTGGCAACAGCTTTACCCCAACTGGCCGGGCTGGTGGGTTTGGGGTGTAGGATTTTCCCTGGCGCTAGGGCTATTTGGCTCGGTGGTGTTGCACGAGTTGGGCCACAGTTTGGTGGCGAAGGCCCAAGGGGTGAAGGTGCGTTCTATCACCCTGTTTTTGTTTGGGGGGGTGGCGACGTTGGAGCAGGAGTCGCGGACCCCGATGCAGGCGCTGCGGGTGGCGTTGGCGGGTCCGGCGGTCAGCCTGGGGTTGGCCTTGGGGTTTATGCGGCTGACCCAATGGTTGGGAGGCGTCGCGTCCCCCTGGGGTCGGATCACCCAGGAACTCATGGCGATGAATTTCGTGCTGGGCCTTTTTAATCTGGTGCCTGGCTTGCCGCTGGATGGAGGCCAGGTGCTCAAGGCCGTGATTTGGCAAATCACAGGCAGCCCGTTTCGGGGGATCCAGTGGGCGGCGGCCTTCGGCTGGGCGCTCGGCACAATGGCCATGCTGTTAGGTATCTTCGCATTTTTGAGCGGGGCGGGGGGCGGGCTATGGCTGGCGCTGATTGGCTGGTTTATGGCCAGCAACGCCCAAACTTATCGCCAGTACAGCTTGGTGCAGGAGATTCTGCTCAAGACGAAGGTGCGGGACGTGATGAGTCGGGATTTCCGGGTGTTGCGGGCGGAAATGTCGCTGCGGGATTTCGTGGATTTGTACTGCATCCCAGCCCAGACCCCTGAAATTTATTTCGCCGAAGCAGACGGGCGTTATCTCGGTCTGGTGGATAGCAGCCGGTTGACCCAGATTGAACGCAGCCGCTGGCCCCACCTGGAACTGCGGGAAATCGTCATTCCCCTCAACGAGTTGCCCAGTGTGCGCGAGCAGGATTGTCTGGCCCAGGCGATTGTGACGCTGGGAAATGACCGCGCCTGGTTGCTGGTACGCTCGCCGGTGGGGGGCGTACAGGGAATTGTTATGCGTGGGGATGTGCTCAGACCGCTGGCGCCGTTTCTGGGCATGAGTGGGTTGGACATTGAGCGGGTGAATCGGGAGGGGCGTTATCCCCAGGGGTTGAATCTAGTGCCGCTGGCGCAAAAGGCCCTGGAGTTAGCGGCTTCCCTCCCGGAAACCCAGATTTAGCGCGGCCAGCAGCAGGCGATGTGCTCCGCCAAGTCCACCACCCGCTGGGAGTAGCCCCACTCGTTGTCGTACCAGGCCACGACCTTTACCAGCGTGCCGTCAATCACCATGGTCAAAGGGGCATCCACAATTGAGGAGGCGTTGGTACCCCGGTAGTCGCTGGAGACCAAAGGCTCTTCATTATAGTCCAAAATGCCCTTGAGGGGGCCTTCACTAGCGGCTTTGAGCACGGCGTTGACCTCCTCGGCAATGGTGGGCCGCTGTACCTCCACCACCAAATCGGCCAGGGAAACATTGGGCGTCGGGACCCGAAAAGCAATGCCGTTGAGTTTGCCGTTGAGTTCGGGAATCACCAAACCAACGGCTTTCGCTGCGCCCGTAGAGGTGGGCACGATGTTAATCGCTGCCGCTCGCGCCCGGCGTAAATCCCGGTGGCTGGCGTCTAACAGGCGCTGGTCGCCCGTGTAGCTGTGGGTGGTGGTCATCATGCCCTTGACGATGTGGAAGTGCTCGTGCAGGACTTTGACCACCGGCGCTAGGCAGTTGGTGGTGCAACTGGCATTGCTGATCAGGTGGTGCTGGTCGTGGTTGTACTCGTGGTGGTTGACCCCCACCACAAAGGTGGCAATGCTGGCGCCTTTGCCCGGTGCTGTGATCATGACCTTTTTGGCCCCGGCGGTCAGATGTTTGCTCGCGCCTTTTTCGTCCACAAACACCCCGGTGGCCTCGATCACCAGGTCAATCCCTAGGTCGGCCCAGGGGAGGTTTTCCGGGTTGCGGTCGGAATAGCACTTGATGGTTTTGCCGTTGACGGTGATGGAATTTTCGTCACTGGTGATGGCTACATCCCACCGCCCCAACGTGGAGTCGTATTTCAGCAGGTGGGCGTTGGTCTTCGGGTCAGAGGTGTCGTTAATGGCGACTACGTCAATCTGGGTGGTCGCCCGGCCCATCCAGCAGCGCAGGACGTTCCGCCCGATGCGGCCAAAGCCATTGATTGCAACCTTAATCACGGTAGTCCTCGACGGTGATGATGGCGTGAATTTGCCCACCATCTTACCACCGTTTGGGTCTGCTCACTGAGGATCTAGCTGAAGGTTTTGGGATGGCCGGTTTTTTGCTTAGGCGATTCTTGATATGATAGCCGCTGAACCGTGGTGTTGCCGGGAGTGAACATGCCGCCCCGCCCTGTGGACCTATCTGGCCGACCGTTTCACTTTATCGGTATCGGGGGCATCGGGATGTCGGCTTTGGCCTATATCTTGACCAAGCGGGGCATTCCGGTTTCGGGGTCGGATGTGGCGCCCAACGGCATCAGCGACCGGCTGGCGTCTCTGGGGGTGCGCATTACCGCCCAAGATGGCTCAGCGTTGCGGGTGGCGGGGCAACCCTTACCGCAAGTGGTCTGGTCCACCGCCATCGGGGCGACGAATGTCGAGTATCAACTGGCCCAGGCGTTGGGGTGTCCACTGGTGCATCGCTCGGATGTGCTGGCGGCGCTGGCCCAAGAGTACGAGAGCATTTTGGTGGCGGGAACCCACGGGAAGACGACGACCAGCGGCCTGATTGGGCACCTCCTGTTGCAGGCAGGCTGGGACCCGACGATTGTAATTGGCGGTGAAGTGAGCACCTGGGGCGGCAACGCGCGCTTGGGGCAAGGGCGCTTTTTGGTGGCCGAGGCCGACGAATCGGACGGGACGCTGGTGAATCTCCAGGGCCAGGTGGGGGTGATCACCAACATCGAGTGGGACCACACCAACCATTTCGCCTGCTTGGCTGACGTGGTGGAGACGTTTCGCGCCTTTGCCGCCAACTGTGAGGCGCTGGTGGTCTGCACCGATTGCCCGACGGCGGCGGCGCTCGTGGCGTCATTGCACCGGCCAGTGGTGACCTATGGGTTAAAGGGCCTGCCTCACTACGGGGTGCAAGGGGTGGACTATACACCGGCGGGCATCCGCGCCCAGGTGGTGCAGGGCCAACAGATGTTGGGGGAACTGACGATTCCGCTGCTGGGCGCACACAACCTGCGCAATACCCTGGCGGCGGTGGCCGTGTGCCGAGAACTAGGCATGGGGTTTGACGCCATTCAAGCAGGGGTGGCGACGTTTGCGGGCGCACGGCGGCGGTTCGAATTGCGGGGACAGGCCAACGGCATCGAATTTTACGACGACTACGCCCATCACCCTAGCGAGATTCGGGCGACCTTGAGCGCGGCTCGCCAGCGCTGGCCGCAGGGGCAACGGCGGTTGGTCGTGGTCTTTCAGCCCCATCGCTACAGTCGCACCGCTAGTTTGCTGCCGGATTTTGGGCCAGCGTTTGCCGAAGCCGACCTGGTGGTGCTGGTGGATATTTACGGCGCTGGCGAGGGCAATCCCACTGGGGTGACTGGAGAGGATGTGGCGGCCCAGGTGCGGCGGTACCATCATCAGGTGCAGTACATTCCCACGCTAGAGGCCCTGGAGCAGGAACTTCCCCTGCTACTCCGGCCAGGGGATGCGGTGTTGTTTTTGGGAGCAGGCAACCTGAACCGGGTAATTCCCCGGCTGATGACGATTTACCAGGCCGATGCGCCGGTGACGGTAGGATGACTGCGGTGGTTCTTTGGCAAGCCCAGGTGCCGCTGGCGGCTTGGACGACCTATCGCGTTGGAGGCAACGCCCAATGGTTTGCCTGTCCACGCACGCTGGCAGAACTCCAGGCGCTCCTGGCTTGGGTGACTCGGGAGCAGGTACCGCTGACGGTGCTCGGGGCCGGTTCCAATGTGTTGATCAGCGACCGAGGCATTGAGGGCTTGGTGCTCTGCACTCGCTATTTGCGAGGAGCGACCTGGGAAAAACAGACCGGCCAGGTGATAGCAGCCGCAGGAATGCCCTTGCCCCAGTTGGCTTGGGAGGCGGCGCGACGGGGCTGGCGGGGATTAGCTTGGGCGGTCGGGATCCCGGGCACGGTTGGCGGTGCGGTGGTGATGAACGCTGGTGCGCAGGGGGGGTGTACCGCCGAGTACTTGGTCAGCGCCGAGGTCTGGATGGACGGGCAAATTCGGACCCTGACCCCCGCCGACCTGGACTACCGCTACCGTGACTCCAGGCTGCAGCGAACCCTGGGCGTGGTGCTGTCGGCCCGTTGGCAATGTTGCCCTGGGGATGACCCGCTGGCGCTGTTGCAGCAGACGGGGGCCTACCTGCATCACCGACGCACGACCCAGCCCTACCATTTGCCCAGTTGCGGCAGCGTGTTTCGCAATCCCCCCCAGTACGCCGCTGGTTGGCTCATCGAACAGAGCGGTCTCAAGGGGTTTCAAATCGGCCGGGCCCAGGTCTCACCCCTACACGCCAACTTCATCGTCAATTTAGGGGGCGCAACGGCGCAAAATATTTACGACTTGATTTGCTATGTGCAGGCGACGGTAGCAGAGCGCTGGGGGATTCACCTGCAACCGGAGGTCAAGTTTCTGGGGGCGTTTGGTTGACGGCTCGGCAAAGGCGCTACACTGAAGTCGCTGGCGATTCACCCGTCAGGAATTGTTGAGTCAGACGTGATGCTTTCTGGTTTTGCTCGGACGACCGAACGCCAGGCAGAAATTGCCGAAGTCCTCCTGCGCAACGGCTGGAAATTTATGCGGCAGTTGGTGTTGGGGAAAAAAGCGGGCGAGCCGGAATTACCCCCACCGGCGGTGCTGCGGCAAATCCTGGTGGAACTGGGGCCGGTCTACGTCAAGTTAGGGCAACTGCTCAGCACCCGCCCTGACCTGTTGCCGGTGCGCTACACGGAGGCCTTGAGTTCGCTGCAAAGTCGGGTGCCGCCGGTGGATTGGTCGGATATGGAGGTGGTAATCCGCCGGGAATTGCCCCAGCCCTACGGCACGGTGTTTGCCCATGTGCATCCCCAGCCGGTGGCCGCTGGTTCCATCGGGCAGACCTATCGGGCTACCTTGACCGACGGGACAGAAGTCGCCCTTAAGGTGCAGCGACCGGGGATTGCCGAGGTGATTGACCAGGATTTGACCCTGCTGCGCTCCCTGGCGGCCCTGGCGGAACAAACTGAGTGGGGGCAGAGTTGGAACTTGGTGGCCTTGGTGGACGAATTCAGCGCGGTGCTGCTGCAGGAGTTGGACTTCACCCGCGAGGCGGCCTTTACCCGCCAGATTGGGCAGAATTTGCAGCGTTCCCCGTGGCCGGAGGTGCGCCAGCTCAAAATCCCCCAGGTGTACGAAGCCTTCAGCACGCCTCGCCTGCTGCTCCTGGAGTGGCTAGATGGCGTACCGCTGTTGGCTGGGTATCGCACGACGGACCGCACCCAGGGGCCAGCTATTGCCCGAATGCTGCTGCGGGCGTTTTTCCAGCAAATTTGCTGGGATGGGCTGTTTCACGCTGACCCCCACCCCGGCAATTTCTTCTACTTAAAAGACGGTCGGGTGGCGCTGCTGGACTTCGGGAATGTGGCCCGTTTGGACCCCCGCACCCAGGCGTTGATGACCGAGTTTTTGCTGGCGCTGGTGACCCTGGACCCGCGCCGCTGCGTGCAGTTAACCCTGGAACTGGCAGAATCCCCTCGCCCCGACGACCTGAACCAGTTGGAGCAGGACTTTGGCCGGTTGTTGCGCCGCTATTACCCCCGCACCCTCGACCAGATGAACTTTGGGCAATTGCTGCGAGATATTTTGGAAACGGCCCGCCAAAACCGGGTGCGCTTGCCGGGGAGTATGGGGGTGCTGGCCCGCACACTGGCCTATTTAGAGAGCATGGGCCGCGAACTCGACCCCCAATTTGACTTAGTGGCGGAAATTCGACCCTTAATGGGCCGCCTGCTGCAACAGCAGTTGCTGGGGGGTGATGGACTCCCTGTCCTGCTACAAACGGCCCTGGATTTGCGTTCCCTGTCTTTAGATTCGCCGCGGCAGGTGGAGTTGCTGTTGCGGCGGGTGAATTCGGAGAACTTGCGCTGGCAGGTGCAGATTGCCGATTTAGCGGGGCTTGAGCGGGCCTTGGATACAGCCTCCCATCGCTTGGCCTACAGCGTGGTGGTGGCGGCGTTTATCATCGGAGCGGCGATTATCTTTGACCGAGGCCAAGCGAATCTGCCGTTGTTTTTGGGAGCGGGGTTGCTGCTGGTGGGGGCGACGACGCTGGGCTTTTGGCTGCTGTTTCGTCTCCTGCGGCCCCCGCGCCTGCGTTAGGCTGTTCCACAGCCAGCAGGAACAGTCCCTAGACTAGAGATAGGGTGCATACGGGCATGGCTACAACATCTGAACGGGCGCAACGTGGGTGGGAAGGGCTGCCATTCTCCCCCGAAGTGTTGCTGTTGACCCTGGCAGCTCTGATGGGCGGTGGGACAGGATTGTGCGTTGTTGCGTTTCGGCTGGCCATTGCAGCGATCCATTGGAGTGCTTTTGAAATCTTGATGGGGTGGATCGGCGGCTGGGGCACCTGGAGTTTGGCGCTGGTGCCCGTTCTTGGCGGCGCACTGGTGGGTCTCCTGACCTGGTGGGCGCGGGATTGGCCGGTTGTGAGCGTGCGGGCGCAACTGTGGCGGTTAGGTTTAGCGGCTCTGTCTCTAGGGATGGGTGCATCATTGGGACCCGAAGCCCCTAGTGTGGATTTGGGCGTCTATTGGGGGCGCAATCTCGGACAACGGCTGCGAGTTTCCCAGGAACGATACTTGGTTTTGCAGGCGGCGGGTGCAGCCGCAGGTTTGGCGGCGGGCTTCAACGCTCCTATTGCCGGTGCCTTCTTCGCCTTTGAGGTGGTGCTAGGGACAACGTTTACCGGCTCCGCCGTGCCCCTCGTGCTCTTGGCCGCTGTGGTAGGGGGACTGGTTGCCCAGGCGGGATTGGGAGCGCAACCGGCCTTCAGCCTGCCCCCCTACGAAGTGCGCACCGTGTTGGAATTGCCCCTGTACCTGGGGTTAGGCGTGCTGGCCAGCGGGCTAGCCATCCTCTACACGGCGTCTTTAGGGGAATTACGACCTGGCCGACTCCGGGGGATACCAAGCTGGCTCCAACCAATGCTAGGTGGACTGGTGATTGGCGCCGTAGCCCTGGTGTTGCCCCAGACCCTAGGGATTGGCTATGAGGTCATTGAAGCCATGCTCCAGGATGTGCATTTTCCCCTGGGGCTGTTGCTGACGCTCTTGCCCGTCAAACTCGCATTAACGGTGGTCAGTTATGCGACTGGTTGGGTTGGGGGCTTGTTTGCGCCGGCCTTGTTTTTAGGGGCCGTTCTCGGTTCCGCCTATGGTCAAGTTGCAGGCCAGGTGTTGGCTACGGCTCACATTCACATTGCCGACCCACCCGCCTACGCTATGGTGGGCATGGCGGCCCTCCTGGCCTGTAGCACCCGTGCCCCTTTGACGGCCATCCTGTTGTTGTTTGAATTGACCCGCAACTATTTGATCATCCTGCCGGCGATGGCGGCGGTGGGGTTGAGCATTTGGCTGCTGGACCAGGTCTATCCCCATGGAGCGCCCATTGGCCTGCATTCTCTGGACCGGGAAGAACAGCGATTTCTCGCGGATTTGCGGGTGATGGATGCCATGATCCCGCCGCCGTTGCTAGTGCCGCCGGAGCGGAGCCTGGGGAAAGTTGCTCAAATGCTCATGGAGAACCAGCAGCATACCGCGCTTGTGGTCAATGCCCAGCGAGAACTGGTGGGCTTGTTGACCCCCCAGGACATCCAGCGGGCGATTCGCACCCATGGCCCCCTGTGGTATTCCGTGCCGGTGGGGGAATGGTGTACCCGCGAGTTGCAAACTATTTATCCCGACCAAAGTCTAGAGCAGGCTCGGCAACGCATGCTCATGCGCGGCTTATGTCAGTTGCCAGTGGTGAGTCGGGGCAAGACGCAGCAAGTGATTGGGCTACTCGAAAAAGACCGGATCGAGACGATTCAAAAGTTAGCCCTGACACAGCGGGTCCTGGCGCAAAATTTGAATTTACTAAATGGTCATGGAGCCGCCGTTGAATCTCCCAACTCCATCAAATCCTGAGTTATAATGCGCGGCTAAGAGAAGCCGAGGCATCTCGGGCAGTAAATGAGTAATGCGGCTAGAAGAGTGAAGGATCTTCTAAAAACTGGTCAAGCCTATATCAGTAGAGCTTGTCAAATCTACATTGATCTAGCTGATAGCACTAACAACCATATTGGTTGGGCAATAGGTGGACTTCTCTTTGCATCAGGAATGACGTTCTTGACGATGATTTCTCCTGTAATTAGTCCGGTTCGACATGCCTTTCGTATGTACTACGAAGAAACCATACCTAGGGTGCAGACAGTGGATTTTAATATGCTTTTTCATATGCTGCCCCAGGCCTTGTCCCAAGCATCTCATGGGCAGAAGTTTAAAGATATCTTTGCCAGGGGTCAGTCCAATAATCCTAAAGCCCAGGCCATTCGGCAAATTCTGGATAGCAACTATGGTGTCTTTAGTCTAGTGATTACCGATGAATCTGTCCCTGTGTTGAGTGATGAAAAGCAGATTTTATATAAGACCAAGCGACAAAACCTGAAAGATATTCTGGACGAAGGCCACGCCATACATACAGACTTGATTCTTTATCCTCATCCTGTATGCAATGTGGCTGGTTATAAGGACCCCAAAGCTACAGACCTTATCATCAATTATGATTGCGTCAAAGCTATACGAGCAGCGGTTGTCTCTGGAAAGAGCAAGGTTGTGGGTCGGGTGCATTATATTCGAGGTAAGACCCCAGATTATCTGAATAATCTCTTTTTATTTCTTCAGAATTTTTGGGGGAATGAAAGTGGGTACTCGTTCCTTCGAACAAGCATATACTTTACATTTTCTGGCTGGCTTCTCTTTTTCGCAATTGTTTATGTTGCCTTTAAGGAAAGGTATCTTCAGAATATATCAAGAAAGCTTGATGAGGAGAGATTCCATCGTGAATTAGCAGAGAGACATGAGGAAATAGAGAAGCGAAAACGACAAGCTGCTGAAACTGAAGCTGAGCTTGCTAGAGCTCGTGCTGAACTGATGAGCTTGTATCAACTAGATTGCCGAATTCGTTCTCTCTTTGATGCAGAGTTTGGTGCGCCGATAGGCAACCAGCTACAGATCATTAAAAGTCATTTTCTAGCTGTCATGCTCCGCCTTGATAATGATGTGCGTAATATTCATCATGACCTAAGCAAAGCTTCCTTACTCAGATCCCCTGAAGATCTTCGGGAAAGAATCAGCGCAGTCCTTACCAATACTGACCGGGATGATGTGGTTAGAGACATAGCGGATAGTTTAGATAGGATTCACCAAAGCTTTGTCGTCATTAAGCAGCTAAGAGATGACTTGGGAGAAATTACAGCTCTGGAGCCCCGACCTTGCTCAATCCTAGAGTTAATCAAATCTGTTTACACTAGAGCCAAAGAACGTTTACCACAAGCAAGCCTGATATTTGAATACCAGGGCAAGCCTTTGGATGATAACCACTTAGACCAATTCGAAGAGAAGGAAAGAAGACATACAATCCTTATTAATCCATGGCATTTTAGGAGCATACTAAAGAACGTAATAGATAATGCCTATGCTGCTTGCAATAGAGAAGGCATCAGGCCCGAGATTAGAGTTGGTTGCTGTGTGTATGAAGAGCAGAACAAATGCATTGTTACTGTTCAAGATAATGGCCCAGGTATTCCTACGCATATCATCGATAAAATTTACAGTTCACCTGAGAAACTAAATCCTCGCCCAAATCGAGGAAAAGGAAGTATGATTTGCTTTGCTTATCTGAGCTTCTGGAATGCTTCAGCGAAAGCTGAGAACCTAGATAGAGGCGCGAGAGTAACTCTTGAATTCTGCCTAGAACCCCAGAGAGTGATACAGATCTCAACCCAAAATAATTAGGCCT
Source organism: Gloeomargarita sp. SKYB120 (assembly GCA_025062155.1). Lineage (NCBI taxonomy): Bacteria > Bacillati > Cyanobacteriota > Cyanophyceae > Gloeomargaritales > Gloeomargaritaceae > Gloeomargarita > Gloeomargarita sp. SKYB120. The sequence continues at coordinate 73,327 of JANXAM010000006.1, forward strand.
ATTGAAGGACAGGAGATGCAGACCATGACGCTCATTTTAGTTGTCGAAGACGACCGGGAAGTTGCATCTATTTGGCAAAATTGGTTGCAGAGTTGGGGTTACGACTGTGACCTCGCCCACACCTATCGAAGTGCAATTGACAAAATCTTAGCAAGTGTTCGTAGCCAGCCGGAAGAGTCTAAGGAGTATGACCTGATTATTTTAGACCATAACTTGGATGGTGGTCTCACGGGACTGGATGTTCTGATTGACCTGGCTGAATGCCACGGATTACAGGATTACGGGCTTTACCGGGTAGTCGTCGCAACGGCCTCTACCGAAATGGCCATCGTGCCAGAATATGCTAGGCTCGGTGCTGTGAGTCATCTCGTCAAGGACATCAATGAACATCAATTGCACGCAGCAGTTATTAACGCATTGAGCCAGCGAGAACGATACACCAATTACAGGTACGACTGGGAGACAGCTATCGAATTGCTTCAAGAGCTGAATTTGCTACCCGCAATCGATGAGATGCAGCGGGAAATTGAACGACTAAGGTTTATTGAAGAAGCCTATGAACAATTGCGAAGGGATTTGCAAGAGATAGACAGAACAAAGATTATTGACAGATATGAACAGGCCACAGAGCTTGTTAGAAGAAGTTTTGTTCAAATAGATTCAATCTTACCCTTTCTAAAACCCTTTAGCGTAACCAGGAATTTTCTAGATGATGTTAGGGAAGTTTTCAGGAAACGACGTCTAATCTTTCATGCGCTCCAAAGTTACTTGTGCCGGATTGCTGGTAACCCGAACGCTTATATGGTTAAACACTTGGAAGGAAGGGCAACTGGCCACTATGAATATCGCGTTGGTCGTGACTACCGCCTCTACTTCCGCCGAGAGAATGGTCAGATTGTTTTGGAAAGGTTTGATGATAAAAAAAATCAGGGTAAAGTTCTGGAGTACATCGAAAAAACAGGCGGTGGTTCCATATTCACTGGTGACCGACAAGCCTATTTACTGTCGTAGCAATCGTCGGGAAAAGGTCAACGGATGTTTCAATGACAGCCGCCGCGCTGTAATACAGCATGGCATTAAATCCGCCTGTATCCCCCGACCTGCGAAAGTCAGTACGGACAGCAATCACCGGGATTCCCTTTGCCACGGCATAGCCGCACTCCCAGCATGTGCCACTGTCAGCGTCAGCGCCGTCCAGGATTGCCACCACCACGTCGGCATTCGACAGCCCTTCTAAACAAGTCTGGTAAATATCTCTGCCCGCCTTGCCCTCGCACGCGACCTGGGGACAAAAGACGGTTAACCCCTGGTCCTGCAAGTATCGGGCCAAGTCTAGGTTGAACGTCTGTTCCGCCAAGGTGAATAAGGGCGCCGCTAGATAGACCTTGGCCATCGGTTCGCACCGCAATACCGCTGTCCTTAACAGGTTACCATCCCCACCACTGTAAATTTTTGTGTACTTGTTTCTTAACGTCTGCTAGGCGAGAACGGGACGGTAAATAAACTTGTTCGCCGTAGCCTTAGACTTTTCTTTATAGCGACTATAGGCATCCCTCATCAGAGCGATCAACAGCGATTGGACCCATGACCATCACCAACCTGATTCACCTGCGCAACCTGCGAGCTGACATTTTGGGGGGGATTACCACCGCGATTGTTTCCATTCCGTTAGCGCTGACGTTCGGCGTGGCGGCAGTGAAAAATCCCGTCGCTGGTTTGTACGGGGCCATCTTTGTCGGGTTTTTCGCAGCCCTGTTTGGCGGGACACCCACCTTGATTTCCGAACCGACGGGGCCAATGACGGTGGTGATGACCACGATTGCAGCAAGTCTGACGGCGGCCAATCCCGAAAACGGTCTGGCGATGGCCTTTACGGTGGTGATGCTGGCAGGGTTGTTTCAGGTGGTCTTCGGGGTGTTCAAGCTGGGGAAATATATCACCCTGATGCCCTATAGCGTGATTTCGGGGTTCATGTCGGGAATCGGGGTTATCTTAATCATCCTGCAAATTGGGCCGTTTTTGGGGCAAGAAACGCCAAAAGGTGGGGTCATCGGTACGTTAAAAGCCCTACCGCAATTGCTGAGCAATATCGATCCCAATGAAGTTTTTCTCGCCGTATTAGCGCTAGCCATTATCTTTTTGATGCCATCTCGTTGGAAGCAGTTTTGTCCTCCGCAACTGCTGGCCCTGATTGTCGGTACATTGGTGTCGTCATTCTTTTTTGCGGATGATGAGATTCGGGTTATTGGTCAAATTCCAGTGGGATTGCCAACCTTAACCAGACCTACCTTCACAGTGGAGCAAATAGGCACAATTGTTGTAGATGCATTTATGCTGGCCATCTTGGGCTGTATTGATACGTTACTGACAGCGGTTATTGCCGATAGTCTAACTCGTACAGAACACGACTCAAATAAGGAACTCATCGGCCAAGGAATTGGTAACTTTTTCGCGGGATTGTGCGGGGGATTGCCGGGTGCAGGCGCAACGATGGGGACGGTTGTGAATATTCAAACGGGGGCGCAAACGGCGCTTTCGGGCATTACACGGGCGCTGGTTTTGCTGGCTATTGTTGCTGGGGCTGCCCCCTTGATGAAAGACATTCCCATGGCGGTATTGGCGGGGATTGCGGTGAAAGTGGGAATTGATATTTTGGATTGGAGTTTCCTGAAACGGGCGCACGTGGTGTCGTTACGGGCCGCACTGATCATGTATATCGTGCTCCTGTTGACGGTGTTTGTGGATTTGATTGTGGCGGTGTTTGTGGGGGTGTTTATCGCCAATATGCTCACGATTGAACGGTTATCGGAATTGCAATCAAAAGAAGTCAAAACGATTACGGATGCAGACGATGCCATTCATCTCAGTCCCGAAGAAAAAGCGTTGCTCAATCAGGCGCAGGGTCAAGTGCTGCTGTTTTACCTGAGTGGGCCGATGATTTTTGGAGTGGCGAAGGCCATTGCGCGGGAACATGCGGCCATGAATAATGTGGGGGCCATCATCCTGGATTTGACCGATGTGCCGATGCTGGGAGTCACGGCTTGTTTGGCAATTGAAAATATGGTGCTCGAGGCGTTGGACAAGGGCCGGGTGGTGTATATCGTGGGGGCGGCGGGACGCACGCGCAGTCGTTTGCAAAAATTTGGTCTGCTCGACCGGTTGCCTGTGGATCATCTGGTCAGCGACCGCAAATTGGCCCTGCAAAAGGCGCTGGTGGAATTGAATTTGCCGGCAACCGTGGCGGAAGTCAATTAAAATTCTGGTAACCATCTGCGCAAGCATCGGAGGGAGGCCATGCTGCTGGAGGCCTGCGTGTTCAGCACGATTTTGCTGGGTTTTTGGGGCATGCTGTTCAAGCAAAATTTACTGATGAAAACCATCGCGATGGATGTCATGAGTACGGGGGTTGTAGCCTACTATGTGCTGGCGGGCGGGCGCAAGGGCCTGTTTACCCCCATTTTCCAACCAGGACGCGCGGTGGATTACGCAGACCCAGTGCCCCAGGCGGTGATTCTGACGGCGATTGTGATTGGCCTATCGATCCAGGCGCTCATGCTCGTCGCAGTCATGAAACTATCCCGAGATTACCCAACCCTGCAGGTGCGGGATATTGAAACCAAAAATATGCCATGAATACGCTGACAATTGGCTGGTTGGCTGGGGCGTTTTTTCTGGCATTTACCACCTATCTCATTCCCCGTTTTGCCAAAGTATTGAGCTGTTTGGGTGCCGTTTTTTCCTTGGGTTATGGGCTGGCTCTAGCGGCAATAAAAACACCCGTTTCACTCCGTTTGTTAGATAACTTTGGAGTGAGCTTATTGCTAGACGAGTTGACGGTTTTTTTTGTTCTCACCAATGCCCTGATTACCCTGGCGGTAGTGTTGACGACGTGGGAAACGGATAGAACGCCGTTCTTTTTTGCCCAGTTGCTGACCCTGCACGGCAGCTTGAATGTGGCATTTGCCGTAACGGATTGGGTGAGTCTGTATGTGGCGTTGGAGGTCGTGGCTATTTCGGCCTTTCTGCTCATCACCTATTCGCGCCAGGAACGGGTGCTCTGGGTGGGGCTGCGCTACTTGTTCGTGAGTAATGTGGCGATGTTGTTTTACCTAGTGGGAGCGGTGTTGGTTTATGAGGCGCACCATTCGTTTGATTTTGGCGGTCTGCGGGTGGCTCCCCCAGAGGCGGTGGCGTTACTGCTGCTGGGATTGCTGGTCAAAGGGGGGGTGTTTCTGCTGGGGTTTTGGTTGCCAATGACCCACGCGGAGGCGGAAGCGCCTGTGTCGGCTCTGTTGTCTGGGGTGGTGGTCAAGGCGGCCCTGCTCCCGCTGTTGCGCTGTAGTCTGCTCATGCCAGAGGTGGAATCCCTGGTGCGCGGTGTCGGGGTGGCAACGGCTGTACTGGGTGTGGTCTATGCGCTTGGGGAACGGGACGTAAAACGGTTGCTGGCCTGGAGCACGGTGTCGCAGGTGGGGTTTGTTCTGGCAGCGCCGTCGGTAGGTGGGTTCTACGCCCTGAGTCATGGGTTGAGCAAGGCGGCGCTCTTTCTGGTGGCGGGACGGTTGCCGAGTCGCCAGTTGCCCCAATTGCGAGCGCAAGGGGTGAGTTGGTCGTTGGGGTTACCCTGGGGATTGGCCAGCCTGTCTATGATGGGGTTTCCTGGGCTGGCGGGGTTTGGAGCCAAGGTGTTGACAATGCAACAGTTATGGCCCTGGCAAACGGGGCTGATGTCAGCAGCGGCGGTGGGCACGGCGGTGGTCTATGGGCATTTGCTGTTCGTCCCGTGGCGCTGGTCGGGGGAATCCCCATCGTCCGGGCTGCAGGGAGCCTTGGCAGTGTTGCTCGGGGGTCTGATGCTGGCCAATGGGGTTGATCTGGGCGTCTTTACAGGAAGTGAAATGGGCAAAGCACTACTCACCATCGCCCTAGGTTGGGGATTATATTGGGGGGTGAGTCGTTGGTGGAGCCTGCCCTTGCCCCACGCGGGCGAACGGTTGGAGCATCTACTGGGGATGATGAGCCTAGGGCTGGTGGTGTTGTTTTGGTGGGTCTGGGCATGGTAGGAACCATTTTGCTGCGTTTGCTGGTCTGGTTTCTGCTGACGGCGAATTTCAGCGGCGAAAATATCCTGCTGGGGGTGCTGGTGGCGGTGCTGTTGCCCCGAGGTCGGCGGCTGCCCCAACGCTGGCCGGAATTGCTGCAAGGGATATGGCGAATTGTAAGGGCGATTCCCCAAGCCTACCGGGAGGCGCTGGAAATGATGCTGGTGCCCCATCACCGGGAGGTCGTCAGGATGGACCCCGTGACATCGCCCCGCACGCCAGGGTTGGTGTTTCTGGACATCTTCTACATCACCTTCACGCCTAAGACCATCGTGCTGAACCAGCGGGAAGGGGGTTACGTGGTGCATTACCTGGAGCCAGGCCAATGACGCTGTTGCAGGGGGTCCTGTGGGGGATGATTGCCGCGTTTTGGTTGCCGCTGTATCCGACGCTGCGCCGGGGCGACATTTGGGAAGTGATGCTGGCGCTGTCGAGTGTGGCGACCAAGTCATCGTTGATCCTGCTGATGGTGTCGGTCATCCGGGATGACTGGATGATGGGTCTAGTGGGCGTGATTACCTTGAGCGTGGGGAATGCAGGGTTCATGTTGCTGGCGCATCTGCTGCGACGCCTAGGGCAAACGGGAGGCTAGTTTATGGTCGAGGTGGTGAGCGGGATTGGCTTGGGGGTCGGACTGTGGTTCTGGTTTTGGGGGACGCCGGTGCTCTTGACACGCCACTCCATCCTGTTCAAACTGCACCATTTGTCGGTAGCGGATACGCTGGGTTCGATGGCAATCATGGCGGGGTTGCTGGTGCGCCGTCCTCGGGAGTGGCCCTTGCTGGTGCTGGCGGTTCTCTCGCTGGTGATGTGGAATACGGTGCTGGGGTACGTGCTGGCCTACTGCGCAAGCGCCCATCAGCCCGTGTCGGTGGAGACGCCCGATGGACCCAACCATTGAAGTCATTGCCCTGCTGCTCCCCTTGACCGCGGGATTGCTGGTGGCGGAGACCAATCCTTACCGGGCACTGGTGATCCGGGGGATGTTTGGGGCGATGTCATCCCTGCTGTACGGGTTGCTGGGGGCGGCGGATGTGGCTTTGACGGAAGCCTTGGTGGGGACATTGCTGGCGGTGATTCTGTATGCAGTGGCCGTGCGGTCGTCCCTAGTGGTGCGGTTGGGTGTGTTGCAGCAGGATTTCCAAGCGGCGGCGCCGGAGTGGGTAACCCTGACAACGGCATTGCGGCAAGCGTTCAAATCCTGGCATATGCAGGTGGAATGGGTGCCCTACGAGCAATCCCAGGCGTTGGAGCGGGCGCTAGCGGAGCGAGAAGTCCACGGGATTTGCACTCGCTCGCCAACGGCGGTGATTCAGGCTAAAACCCGCGTGTACCGACTGTACGAAATCCTGCAACAAGAAGGGGTTGTACCCATTGTGATGTATGACCAACCAGTGACCAGCTCGGAGGAACCCCGATGATGAAATGGCTGTACGTCCTGGCGGGCTTAGCGTTTGGGGTCAAGATGGTGGTGCTGCCCCATCCGGTTACACCGTCGCCCCTAGCCATCGTGGAAGCCTTGGTGCAAGATGCTCAGGTTCCCAACACCGTAGCCACAGTTATTCTGCGCAATCGCCTGTTTGATACGGTGTCGGAGGTGATTGTATTTACGATTGCCATTTTGGGGGTGCATGCGTTGATGGCGAATGAACGTCCCTTGTCCCACGTTCATCAGGTGACGGATGCACCGTCGGTGGTGTTGGCCCAGGTGGGGGCGATGATCAGCGCGCTGGTGGGGGTGGAACTAGCGGTGCGCGGGCACCTGAGTCCAGGTGGAGGCTTCGCTGCTGGTGTAGCGGGTGGCACAGCCATTGGCTTGGTGGCGATGACGTCCCCGCCGGAAGCGCTCCAACGCCTTTACCAACGGTGGCATGCGGCGACCTGGGAAAAACTGGCGGTGGTGGCGTTTATAGTTATCGCTGTACTAACGCTGTTGCGCTGGGAGGGGAGCTGGACCATTCCCTTGCTCAATGTGCTGGTGGCGATCAAGGTGACGTTGGGTTCTTGGGCGATGGTGCTGGTGTTTATCCGCTATCGGGGGTTGTTGTAACGCACTAGACTAGGAAACGGATACAGAAGGGATGGGCATGGGCGAGCAGTGGTTAGAGTGGGGCCAGTCCCAGGTGTTGATCCCGCCGGCGCCAAGGGGAATCATCCACTTTTTGGGCGGGGCGTTTGCGGGGGCCTTACCCCAGTGGAGCTATCGCCAGTTGTTGGAAGGGTTGGCCCAGCGGGGGTACATCATTGTGACCCAATCGGTGATTCCCAATCTGGACCACCGGGGGTTGGCAGCCCAGGCGTACCGGCAATTCCAAGAGGTAATGCAGGGTCTCACGTTGCCGTCGAATTTGCCAGTCTATGGCCTGGGGCACAGCTTGGGCTGCAAATTGCACCTGCTGATTGGTTGTTTATTTCCGGTGGAACGGGCGGGGCATATCCTGATGAGCTACAACAATTTCGGGTTACAGCGGGCCTTGCCCTGGCTAGAAAACTTGCGTCACGTGCCGGTGTTAGACCAGTTGCCGGTGGAATTTAGCCCGTCTCCCAAAGAAACCCTAGACTTTATTCAGCGGCGGTATCGGGTTGCTAAAAACGTGTTGATTCGCTTTAGCCATGACCGCCTCGACGAGACGCCCCAGTTGGTCGAAATCCTGCAGCAGAAGTTTCCAGAGGGATTACGGGTGCATTACCTACCGGGCAATCACTCCACGCCCCTAGGGCTAGAGGTCAACTGGGAACCGGCGCGGGCGTTCAGTCCCTTGGATGCGCTGGGGCAATGGTGTAAGGAGTGGGTGTACCGCGACCTGCTGACTTTGGAACGGGTGATTGCTGGGAGTTTAGCCTAGGGATGGGATTCGGCATTGGGGTTTTGTTTGCGGTCGCCGTGGCGTTGATGGTGGCGCGAGTATTGCCGGCGTTACTAGCCTTGCCGTTGCTGGCGACTGGGATGGGATTGGTGGCGATAGCAGGCGGTCAACTCACCTGGAACGACTTGTTTTTGGGGATTTGGGTGGACGGGAGTTTGCGGCTGGCGGAACCCATGGTGCTGGCGATGCTGGGGGGAATGCTCAGCAGTTGGCTGCAAAAGACAGGCATTGCCCAGCAGTTGGTACGGGGAGGCGCAGAATTGGCGGGGGACCGGCCTTGGCTATTGTCCGTGCTATTGCTGGGCCTGGTGGCAGTGCTGTTTTCGGTCGTTGGCGGCCTGGGGGCGGTGATCATGGTAGCGACGGTGGTGCTCCCCATCCTGCAGGCGTTGGGTCTCCGAGACTACCTATGCGCAGGCATTCTGCTGTTCGGGATTAGCTTGGGGGGGTTGCTGAATCCGGGCAACTGGGCGGTCTATAAAACGGTGCTGGGGTTGAGCGATGCAGACGTCAGCCGCTATGCCTTGAGCGTTTGCGGGGTCATGGCCATCGGCGCTGTGATATTTACTGGCGTGGAGTTGTGGCGTACCCGGCTGTTGACCTGGTCGGGCTGGCGCTGGCGGTCGTTGACGTGGCCGGGGCTGGCGGGTGTGGCATTCTGGGGCTTAGGGCGCATGACGCTACCGGGTTGGCGCTGGCTGGTGGGCTGGGGTTTGACCATTTGCGTCCTGATCGGGCTGGTGCAAGGTTGGCGACGCTGGGGACAGCAACCGCAGTTGGCCTGGTACGCCTATCTCACCCCTTTAGTGCCGCTGTTGCTGATTGTGGGGTTTGGTATCCCATTTATTCCCGCCTTTCTGCTGGGCTTGGCCTATGGATTTGCCGTGACCCTGCGCCGGGGGAGCGTGAACCTGTTGACCGGGGCTTTGCTGGAGGGTACAGCGAGCGTGGCTGCCGCGGTGGTGTTGCTCATAGGCGTGGGCATGACCTTGAGCGCTGTGCTGGGGCCGACCAAGACGGGCGCGGCTGCTGCGTGGTACACCCAAAATCCTGAAACGGTCTGGCCCATCTTGGCGGCAGTGCAACCCTTGTTAACCCCTTGGATTCCCACCGCACCACTGGGTTACGTCGTGGGATTTGCCTTGCTGGCACCGCTGGCATTGTACCGGGGACCTTTGAACATTTGGGGTTTAGGCTACGGCATGGGGGGTGTGCTGCTCAGCGCTGGTTTACCTGCAGGAGCCGTCATGGGCGTGTTGATGTCCTTGGGCGTGATTCAAGGCGTGTGCGACCCCACCAACACCCACAACGTCTGGCTGGCGAACGCTGTCGGCGCCGATGTCAATCTCCTGTTGCGCAAAACGTTTCCCTACGCCTGGGGGATTGCCGTGGTGGGGTTGCTCCTAGCGGCTGGTCGCTATTTTTAATTGCTAGCGGCTTAGCGAAACCATCTTGCCCGCAGATTCTGGTTCAAACACATAGCTATCTGTACGGAAGATTCCTATGTGTATTGCATTATCCTGAAGGGGGGAGTAAATCGGGCATGCAATTGATATCGCAGCCGAAGTCTCCACTTACTGGAGAAATCTAAAATAGGCAGGAAGGGTTAGGGTTGGCTTGGCTGGAACTCCCTATGGACCGTAAAGAACTGATTAACGCTCTGCAGCCGGAAAGAATGATTGTCAAACCTGGACATAAAATTAAGCTGAAAGACCTTGACCCAGCTTATACTGGCAAGCTCACCAAGGAATAAGCTAGGGAGATTTTATATAGCTAAGCACACAGTGCTTGACATAGGCGGCAACCGGAA
>JANXAM010000007.1:0-22453 GCA_025062155.1 Gloeomargarita sp. SKYB120
GTAAGGCTTAGATATGAAAAACCTCTATGAACTCATTAGCCCTATTCTATGCCAAGCTAAACGTTTTTAGCTATATAGCTAAGCCATCTCTGCTTGTTATATCTTGGGGGTCGCAGAGCGCAACTCCGTCTTGGGTTTTCCTACTATCGCCCTGACAAACTGAAGCGGCTCAGCTATAGAATGGGCAAGAGATTTTTATTAACAACCCTATACTTTTTCCCATACTGCATCCGCGTTTTGGATGAGTTAATAAATTGCTCTATCTTGTTTGCAATTTCGGAATCTATGGGAATTCGCTCAATCTCCTGATTGTCAGTTAAACGCTCAAGAAATGCCTGCTGGCCAACCTGTTCATCACCATCAAGTCTGTATGTTATGGAGAAGCGTTTGACGCCGACAATGTTAGAATACACCGTATTGACTCTAGGAAGATATAAGGTCTGTCGCTGAAACGACAAGTGGCAAGCTGGTGCCCCTTCTTTTCACAGTAGACTTCCAAACTACCATCCTGGCAGAGAAGGGAAACTGAAAGACTTATCCACATCCATCCTAAACTAATAAGCGAAGGTAGAGAGTACGACTACTACAAGGGAGTTTGCTTTAACCAAAACTCGATCAGGCAGCCAGACAATAGTTGACATCTTGTCTAGGGGTAGACTTGGGTGCTGTCCCAAAATATAACACGGTCTCACTGGCTGCGCAACGCAATCGAAAGTTCAGTGGAAATTACACCCGCTCACCACCGGAAACTCAGGCAATCGCGAGATGGTCATTTTTTTATTTGTTACACTCGCAATCTGAGGTTGGCCGTTTCCCACGTTTTTGTTCGGCAGTGGACCTGCTTAGCGAGTTTACGCGGCTGCTTAACCAGGTTCATAATGTTTCTCTGTACCAAGTGATCAGCCTGAGTCTTTTATTGGGTCAGCAACTGCTATGCCCATGACTGTTTTAGACCTCGTGTTAATCGGCGCGACGCTCGTGCTCCTGTGGGTCGTTCTACGCTGGTTCATGCAGGTCACATTCAGTACGCTGAAAACCCTGGCTATCGTCGGGCTGGTGCTGCTGGTGTTGCAGTTTGGGTTTGGGATCGGACCGCGCCTGTTCATCGAACGGGTCTGGGAACTCGGCCAGCGCTGGCTCAACCCACCGTAGAAGGTTGGGAGCAGGGTCCCTGTGTGGTATGCTAGGGGAGTGGTAAGGTGAAGGCGTTATGAGTTCATTGCCCGTACAGGTGGTGGTGCCGCCAGCCCGCTTGGATACGACGACTAAAGACCATCTGACTCAACAGGTCAAGCAAATTGCCAGCCAGCAAGCGACGCTGGTGTTGCTGGACATGAGCCAGGTGGAATTTGTGGACAGTTCCGGATTGGGAGCGATGGTGGCAGCGTTGAAAAACTTGCGGTCGGTCGGGGGCGAGTTAGCCCTGTGCCAGCCGTCGGACCAGGTGAAAACGCTGCTGGAAATTACAGGTTTGGAACGGATTATTAAAATTTATCCAGACCGGCAGACGTTTGAACGGGAGTATGGTCGCTGAGGTGCCTGCGCCCCACCAGTGTGAGCAGGATTTATCAGAGGAACTCCTGCGCCATTACCTGGGTCAGCCGGTGGTCGGGGTGGACACGGAAACCATGGGGTTGATTCCGGCGCGTGACCGGCTGTGTTTGGTGCAGATTGCGGATGCGCAGGGGCACGCAACGCTGGTGAAAATCCAGCCCGGGCAACGCCAAGCTCCCCGGTTGCAGCAACTATTGGAAGCGCCCCAAGTACTGAAAATTTTTCACTATGCCCGCTTTGACCTGGCGGCGTTGCGGTATCATCTGGGGATTGATGTCGCGCCCATTTTTTGCACGAAAATCGCCAGCAAGTTAGCCCGCACCTATTCCCCTAAACACGGTCTCAAAGATGTGGTGCAGGAGTTGTTAGGGATTGAGCTAGATAAGCAAATGCAGTCATCCGATTGGGGACGCCCGGAATCCCTGAGCGATGCCCAATTGGCCTATGCAGCAAACGACGTGATTTATTTGCCCAAAATTGCCGAACTGCTCACTGCCATGTTGCAGCGGGAAGGTCGGTGGGAATTAGCCCAGTCTTGCTTTGCCTGCGTGCCGACCTTCGTGAGTTTGGATTTGCTGTTTTACCAGGGCGTTTTCGAGCACTAAAAGGGTTTGCGCTGCCGTAGCATGGCGTCTTGAATGCGTTTGCTCAAGTTGGGGTCTTGTTGGGCCTGCATCGTAATGGCGTTGAATTCCTGCACCGTCAGGCCCCGTTGTTCCACCAGCCGCTGGGATTTTTCGAAGAACCGGTCGCAGACGTTGCGCACGGGGGCAGGCAGGTTGCGTTCCGCACAGAGATTGCCGCTGGTGTTAATCGTTCCTAGCAGCCGGCGCGCTTCTTCCAAATGGGCTTGGCGGATGGGTTCCAATTCCAAAACAATCTGGGCGTAGCGCTGAATCCGCTCGTCGCTCCAGGTGCTCTGGGCCACCACCGGACGAGACAAACTGAGACCAGCCAGCAGCAATGTCAGGGTCAGGGAACGATGCATAGGCAGCAATCGCTTTGGAGAACTCCCTCTTTCTATGATGTACAATGCCGGGGAAGGTTCCAAGAGTTGCACGACGACGACCTTGTGCAGTAGGCTGTTGAGTAAACCGTTGTTCTGCCGAACCTATGCCCAGGGTCGCTGATGAGTATGTGGTGCATCTGCTGATGGAAGGGGGGCACCGGGAAGAGGTGCGCTTCGGAACCATTCAAGAGTTCCAGAAATGGTACCAAGGGGAATTCCTGGCGCAGGGCAGTTCCAACGAGTTGATCAATGTGCCGGTGCGGGGGCTGCAAGGGGAGTTTTTGGTGATCCGACCGGCGCGGGTGGTGGCCATTCGCGTCGAACCAGTGTTTTTGTCCAGCATTGAACGCTAAGCCCCCGCCTGAGGTCGGAGGGTGAGCCGCTAGTGAATGGTGATTCATTGACCCTCACCCTGCAGATTGCGCTGGCGGTGGTAGCTGGCATCGGTGCCCAGGTCCTGGCGGATGTCCTGCGAGTGCCTAGCATTATCTTTCTGTTGCTGTTTGGTATCGGTTTGGGCCGGGATGGCCTGGGCTGGCTGCAACCCCAGTGGCTCGGCGTCGGGCTGGAGGTGGTGATTTCCCTATGCGTCGCCTTGATCCTGTTTGAAGGAGGCTTGAGCCTGTCGCTGCGCGAATTGGGCCAGGTCTCGGGCACCATCCAAAACCTGGTGACGGTCGGGGCGTTGATTACCTTCCTGGGCGGGGGGATGGCGGCCCACTGGCTGGGGGAATTTCCCTGGCCGCTGGCGTTTCTGTACGGCTCGCTAGTGACGGTAACAGGGCCAACGGTGATTGGGCCGTTATTGCGCCAGGTGAAGGTAGAACGCAAGCTCAATGCCCTGCTGGAGGGAGAAGGGGTGCTGATTGACCCCATAGGCGCCATTTTGGCGGTGGTGGTGCTCAATGTGGTGCTGGCGGAAAAAACCGGCTGGTGGGACATTGGGCTGGCGCTGGCGACGCGCCTGGGGTTGGGCATGCTCATCGGCGCGGTGGGTGGCTGGTTGTTAAGCGGGTTGTTTCGCCAGGAAACGTTGCCCAGTCCAGACCTCAAGAATCTGGCAGTGCTGGCGGGCGTGTGGGGGTTTTACGGCCTGGCCCAGTGGCTGGAGAGTGAATCCGGGTTGATGGCTGCGGTGGTCTCCGGTCTCGTTTTGCAACTCACCGCGCCCGAACAACGCCTGCTCCGCCGGTTTAAGGGACAATTGACCACGCTGGCGGTGTCCCTGTTGTTTGTCCTGTTGGCGGCGGATTTGTCCCTGGCCAGCCTGGGCATGTTGGGCTGGGGGGGCTTGTGGACCGTGCTGGCCCTGATGTTTCTCGTCCGACCCCTGAATATCCTGGTCTCCACTTGGAATAGCGATTTGACCTGGCGGCAAAAGGCGTTTTTGGCCTGGATTGCCCCGCGCGGGATTGTCTCAGCGTCGGTGGCGTCCCTGTTTGCCATTGTCCTGACAGACCGGGGGTTCAACGGGGGCGATTCGGTCAAGGGGCTGGTGTTTTTGACCATTATCCTGACGGTGCTGGTGCCGGGGTTGACCGCCCAGGGCATGGCTCGTCTCCTAGGGGTGCGTTCTGAACAAGTCAATGGCGCCGTGATTGTCGGCAGTAATCCCTTGGGCCGCCTGTTGGCCCGTTTATTTCAAGAGTACGGGGAGCCGGTGGTGCTGATTGATACCAACCGGGAGGACTGCCGCGCCGCGGCACGGGAAAATTTGCGGGCCATTACCGGGAGCGCTCTCGACCCTGACGTGCTGGCAGAAGCCGGGATTGCCGATGTCGGCACCTTTGTGGCTCTGACTAAAAACGCTGAGTTGAATCTCATCCTGGCGCAACGGGTTGCCGAAGAGTTTTGCCCGCCGCGGGTGCTGGCCCTGTTTCCGGAAAGCCAGCGTTCCAATACCCAGCGGGTGCGCTGCGCGTTTCATCCGCAGCCCATGTTGCGCCAGTGGAACGACGCCCTAGAGCAGGGGAAGGTGCGCCTGATGGAAATCCGCCTGGATAAGGCCCTGCCGCGCTGGAACCATCCCGACCATCTCCCCCTGGTGCGCCAGCGGCAACAGTTTCTGGAGGTCGTCAGCACCGACATGGATTACCAACCTGGCGACCGGTTGATCTACTTGGCGCCTGTGCCGCCTCCCGAATCGGAAACCGAACCCATCGAGGCCGGCGACCTGGTGCAGGCCCTGCTCAGCCTAGGTTAACCACTCATTAGCGGAACTAATCCCTGTTATCTTAAAGATTCATCGGTAACCAATTGCCAATTCCAATGTCGGCGAATTATGCTGAAAATGAAAGCAAGCTACGTTCGCGATCCCCGTCCCTGTGCGGGTTTCAGCGATCAGCGTTGTGAATGATTGACAAACATTTTTTGTCAATTGTAACCCGATTTTTACGTTATGCAACAAAGGAGTGGAGTTCATGCCGATTGCCGTAGGGATGATTGAGACGAAGGGGTTTCCGGCGGTGGTGGAGGCGGCGGACGCCATGGTCAAAGCCGCGCGGGTGACCCTGGTGGGTTATGAAAAAATCGGCAGTGGCCGGGTGACGGTCATTGTGCGGGGCGACGTGTCGGAGGTGCAGGCGTCGGTTTCCGCTGGGATCGAATCGGCCAAGCGCGTGGCTGGTGGGGAGGTGCTGTCCCACCACATCATTGCGCGGCCCCACGAAAACCTGGAGTACGTCCTGCCGATTCGCTACACACCGGAAGTTGAACAATTTCGCGTCTAGGGGGAGGTAACACTATGCCGATTGCTGTAGGGATGATTGAAACGCTGGGGTTTCCGGCGGTGGTGGAGGCGGCGGACGCCATGGTCAAAGCCGCGCGGGTGACCCTGGTGGGTTATGAAAAAATTGGCAGTGGCCGGGTGACGGTGACGGTCCGCGGGGATGTGTCGGAAGTCCAGGCGTCCGTTGCTGCCGGGATCGAGTCGGTCAAGCGCGTCGCTGGTGGGCAACTGTTGTCCCACCACATCATTGCGCGGCCCCACGAAAACCTGGAGTACGTCCTGCCGATTCGTTACACCGAGCAGGTACAACAGTTCCGGGAAGACGCCACTAACGTCCGTCCCTACCTGCGGCCCTGATGCGGATCGGTCGCGTGGCCGGCACCGTGGTCAGCACCCAAAAGGAACCCACACTCCAAGGGGTTAAATTTCTCCTGGTGCAACTGGTGGACCTACAGGGGCAACTGACCGCCGAGTATCAAGTGGCCGCTGACCGGGTGGGAGCGGGCGTGGACGAATGGGTGCTAGTGTGCGAAGGCAGTTCGGCACGCAAAATTGACCGGGGCGAAAACTTACCAGTGGATGCGGCGGTCATCGGCATTATTGACACGGTGACGGTTGAAGGACAACTGCTGTACAGCAAACGGGCGCAGGCCCGAAGTTTGTAATGAATACGTGTATGGAGGCGGATTATGGTGGCAGTGCGCAGTGAGGCGGCGCCTCCGACTCCCTGGTCGAAGACCCTGGCGGAACCGCAGATTGACCCCACGGCCTACGTGCATTCCTTTTCCAACATCATTGGGGATGTACGCATCGGGCCGGAGGTGCTGATTGCGCCAGGGACCTCGATCCGGGCGGACGAGGGCACGCCCTTTTACATCGGGGCTGGTACGAACGTCCAGGACGGGGTAATCATTCACGGTCTGGAGCAGGGGCGTGTGACCGGCGAGGATGGCCAGCCCTATTCGGTCTGGATTGGTAGGGACACCTCGATTACCCACGGGGTGCTGGTGCATGGCCCGGCCTACGTGGGCAACAACTGTTTTATCGGGTTTCGCTCCACGATCTTTAACGCCCGGGTCAATGACGGTTGTATCGTCATGATGCACTGTCTGATCCAGGATGTGGAGATTCCGCCGGGGCGCTTTGTGCCGTCGGGTTCGATTATCACCACCCAGCAGCAGGCGGACCGGTTGCCGCCGGTGACGCCCCAGGACATGGCCTTTGCCCAGCACGTGGTGGGCATCAACGATGCGCTGCGGGCCGGGTATCGCTGCGCCGCCAACATCGAGTGCATCGCGCCGTTAAAGCAGCAAAAGCAAGCCGAGTCGGCGGGAAATGGCTACAGTGGGGCCACGCGGCTCGACCCCCAGGTGGTGGAGCAGGTGCGGCAATGGCTGGCCCAGGGCTATCGCATCGGCACGGAGCACGCGGATGAGCGGCGGTTCCGCAGCCGTTCCTGGCGCAGTTGCAGCCCGATTGCCTCGACTCACTTGCCGGAGGTGGTTAAGGCTCTGGAGGCCTGTTTGCAGGAACACCAAGGGGAGTACGTGCGCCTGCTGGGCATTGACCCCAAGGGTAAACGGCGTGTCGGTGAACGGATTATTCAACGCCCAGGCGACACGGGACAACCGGCTTCTTCGACGGCGAGTTCTCCCACGCCTGTCGCCCCGGAAACCGCCGCTCAGGTGACGAACACCTCGCTTGCGCCCGACATCGCGCAGCAGGTGCGGCAATGGTTAGACCAGGGCTATCGCATCGGTGCGGAGGTAGCGGACCCTCGGCGGTTCCGGACCCGTTCCTGGTTAAGCGTGGCCTTGCCCCAGTCCCGCAACGCCTACGAGGTCATCGCGGCGCTGGAAAACCTGTTGAGCGAGTCGGTGGGGGATTACGTGCGCTTGATCGCCATTGACCCCCAATCTAAACGGCGCGTGAGCGAGCAGATTATTCAACGGCCTCCAGGGAGTCCCACGCCGATGGCGCAGCGGACAACCACCTCCACCCGTCCCACTACAGCAACACCCGTGAGCGCCAGCCCCGTTGGGCAACTTGTCCGGCAATGGTTGTCCCAGGGGTACCGGGTTGGGGCGGAAGTGGCCGATACCCGCAGGTTTAAGACCAGTTCCTGGCTAAGTGTCGCCCTACCTAGCAACGGTCAGGAGGGGGACATCACGCAGGCGATTGAAAACCTGTTGCAAGAAGCGGCGGGCCAGTATGTGCGGCTCATCGCCATTGACCCCAAATCCAGGCGGCGGGTGAGCGAGCAGATCATCCAGCGGCCCGAGGGCGTGAGTGGACCGACCGCAGCCAGCGCGTCCACGTCTCCATCGCCAGCGGCATCTGTTTCTACAACTCCTGTCGGTCTCGACGGGGCGGTTGTGGCCCAGGTGCGGCAACTGCTGGCCCAGGGGTATCGGGTCGGAGTGGAGGTGGCGGACCCCCGCCGGTATCGGAGCAGTTCCTGGTTGAGCGTTGGTCTCCCGGCCAGCCAGCGGGAAGAGGAAGTGCTCTCGGCGCTGGCGACCCTTTTGCGGGAACACACTGGCAATTACGTGCGCCTGCTGGGCATTGACCCCAAGGCCAAGCGCCGTGTCTTTGAACAGATCATCCAAAAGCCCTAACGTGTTGACCATCCCACCCCCCGTTCATCCGACCGGTCACCTAGAGGGGGAAGTTCATCTTGACCCCCACGCCGTGGTTGCACCGGGTGTTTGTCTTGTGGCCAATCCGGGAAGCTGCATCCGGGTCGGAGCGGGGGTGTGTTTGGGGATGGGCACCATCCTACATGCCCACGGTGATGGCATCGTTTTAGAAGACGGTGTGATCGTGGGCGCCGGTGTATTAATCATCGGGACAGTGTGGATAGGTGCCCAAGCCTGCATTGGTTCTGCTAGTACGTTGTACAACACGCGGATTGAGCCGGGTCAAATGGTGGCGCCGGGGTCGCTTGTGGGTGAGATAGGCCGAAGCGTTGTGACCGGAGAAGCCGCCCCAACGCTATCGGATAATCACCACGAGGGCGAGACCGCAACGGCGGCAGCTGCAACCGACTCCGCTCCGCGCTCGCGACCGCCGGTGGTGGGGTTGGAGTATTTCAACCAGTTGCGGGTCACCTTGCGCACCCAAGGGATACTTTAGTTACGATTGATTGCGCTCTTTAGCGGGATATGACAATTTGGGCCGGAAGTCTGAGATAGCGGGCGATATTCGGTTAAGTTTTAGATACAAGCGATGGAGGTGACGGCTGTGGAGCGGATCAATCGTTATCGTTTTGTATGCACGTTGACCTTTGGGGATATTTACGGTCAGGTGATTGCCTGGTTGGTGATTATTTTCCTGAGCCTAGCGGTTTCCCTGTCGGCGTTTTCCACGCGGCCCCTTTTTGCGCTCGCTGCCGTGGGGCTGATCCTGGTGTTATCCTTGCCGTTTTTGCTGTTTGCGTTTGTGACGACGCTCTTTAGCCACGTGGAATTATACGCAGTGGAATCGGCGCTACAAACGGTGCAGCGGGCGACGCCAACCCCAGCGGAGACCACCACACCTTCCAACGTGACTCCCTAGGCATGGCAGCAGGCGGGCGCAAAGTGGCCATCATTGGCGCCGGTCAGGTGGGTATGGCCTGCGCCTTGGTCATGGCGGTGCGCCAGCGGGCGGATGAACTGGTGCTGGTGGACGTGGACCGCCTGCGGGCTGAAGGCGAAGCGTGGGATTTACAGCATGGGTTGCCCTTTTTGGAACCGTTACAGATACGATGCGGGGAGTACCTAGAGGCAGCCGATGCCCAGGTGGTGGTCATCACGGCGGGGGCGCGCCGGGGACCCGATGAGAGTCGCCTGGTGCTGTTGCAAAAAAATGCTGCCATTGTGCGCAGCATTGCCCAGGCTCTAGCGCCCCTTTGTCCCGAAGCCGTCTGGGTAGTGGTGACCAATCCAGTGGACGTGATGGCCTATTTGGCTTGGCGATGGTCGGGTTTACCGCCAGCGCGGGTGATTGGGTCCGGGACCTTGTTAGACGTAGCCCGTTTCCAGACCTTACTGGCGCAAAAGTTGGGCGTTGCCCCGAGCAGTGTCCAAGCGCCAGTTCTCGGAGAACATGGGGAGCACGCTGTACCCCTGTGGAGCCGGGTCACGGTGGGGGGCGCGCCAGTGGACTTAGAACCAGCGGACCGTGAAGTCCTATGGCAACAGGTGTTGCGGGCGGGGCAAGAAGTGATCCGGCGCAAAGGGAACACAAGCTACGGGATTGCCCTGGTGGTGGACCATCTCGTGGCGACCATCTTGGGCAATCAAACACGCGTGTTACCCGTCAGTTGCTGGGCGCAGGGGTACTACGGGTTGGGGGATGTGTACCTGAGCTTGCTCAGCGTCGTCAACCGCGATGGTGCGAGCCGGGTCCTACCGATACCCCTGCAGGAAGACGAGTACCACGGACTTCAGCAGGCGGCTCAGGTGTTGATGCAGGCGCGACAGGGAATCCCCCTGTGATGAACGGTCTATACTCTACACTGAGATGCGTCAGCTCTAGGAAAAACATCATGCGAGAACCCAATTTGCTCACTAAGAACCTACGGGTTCTACTTAGTTGGGAACCCGATCCCTATCAAGTGCCACCAATTCAGCTGTCAGAGCGACAATTAACTCTATGTACTCACTACGATTCTGTTAGTCTTCGGCTTGTATCGCAGGTGCAGATTCATGGGGAAACGCCCGCCGCTGAACCGTATGACCTTTATCAGTTGGTTCGGGAAGAAATGGGATGTCAGGATGACTTTGATTTAGTGGTGGTGAACATTTCGGGAATCAAACTAAATTTGCCCTATAACATCAGCAAATTTGGCTGCCCTACAGTTGCTATCGTTGCAGATACGCATCACGGATTCCACAGTCCGATTGGTGAACTCTTAGAATACCTTAGCTTAGAACCTTATGACTATCTTGTCTTTCCCTATTGTAGACACCATATGCACTGGTGTTATGCCTGTGGTTTTGATAATGTGGGATGGTTACCCCTACTGACTATGACGACCTATACCCACGAATTTCTTGAAAATAGAGATAGTAAGGTCGTTTTCATCTGTGGGGATACGAGTTTTCACCCCTACAGACATAGGGTGATAGATGCGCTGCGTAATTCATCCCTACCGCTACAGATAGGAACGTTTGACAGAACTAAATCAGCAGAGATCTACGCTCGTGCTCTCATTTCTTTGAATTGCAGCCTAAATGGTGATATTTCCCTACGCAACCTGGAAATTGTTTCTAGTGGGGGCTTCCTGCTTACTGACCAGCTATCGCCCCAATCTGGTTTTAATTACCTGCTTACACCAGGCCAGGAGTGTGACGTTTATACGTCTCGTAAGGAATTACTGGAAAAGATCAGCCACTACTTGGAATATCCTGAAGAGGCAATTAATATGGCAAGGAAAGCATACGATAAATTTTTCGACCAACTACATCCTGGCCACAGAATTAATGAACTCTACCGATGGGTATTTGAAGGAGACGAGTCGAGCCATTTTTTGAAAAACTATGATTCGAGAATGGCAATTAGCAGGCAGCACGCAGATTTACTTGAGAGCCGCATTACTATTTATGAGCAGGTGCAGGAACTTCACAAGCTACAGGAGAGTGTTTCCATCATTGTCGGAGATAGTTGCCCTCTTATATTTGCAATCGATCTCATTGATCTTCCCAGGGCGACAATTTACGTCCAAGGAAGGGATGAAGCTAAGCAGAGACTGGTAGATGAGCTGGGTTTAGGTTCTCAAATTAGGTGGGTTGAAGATGCTGACGTCAGTAAAGGAGAGAAATCTGTATGGGATATTTACATCTACAAAAACCAGCCGATGTCCGTAAACTTTAAATTCGCTATTTGTTTGGATGATAATAATCGAATCGCCCATTCGTCATTGAGTGGTCTAAATAAGGTAAGGCTACTCAAAGTGCAATCTAAGGATGGACGGAACTATTTAATTACCTATGTTGATGACAGCAGTTGTCTATATATTATTGATAAGATAATGCATCAATCCTGCTATCCAATCTTGGATTTTATCGGGCCTGTAAGTGCGATTGTTGACATTGGTGCCAATATTGGTATTGCTGCTACCCATTTCAGGGCGAATTATCCCCAGGCCAAAATATACTGTTTTGAGCCGGACCCATTTGCTTTTGTACTCTTGCAGGAAAATGCTAGGAAATTAAAAGATTGCTATGTCTTTCCTCTTGGTCTCTACTCTAGAGACGTGACCATGCAGTTTTATCTCGGGGAAAGCTCTGTTCACAGTTCTATTTATTCTAGCTCTCTCAGCTCGCATTCCACTACAATCGACCTAAAACAAGCAAATAAATTTTTGAGGGAAAATGGAATCACTAGTATAGATATTCTCAAGGTTGACGTAGAGGGCTGTGAAGTGGACATTCTTAGAAATATGGAGCCTCAAAATTTCGGAACTAAGGTGATTTACTTGGAATTCCACTCGGAATCAGATCGCCGGATAATTGACCAGATACTGACTCCCTATTACATCTTATGGCAAGGGTCAATCATGACCGCTCACCGAGGCAATCTGTGTTATGTACGAAGAGACTTGTGCCCGGCTGCACTAGGCATGTGTTCATAACGTAGCATGCTGTGTTGCAAGGCCTTATTTGAGAGAGTGCTGTGAGCCAGGCGACGACAAACACAGGTGGTTACCCGATGGATCTTCTCAGATGTCGTCCCGTCCGCCAGCAGTTATCGCAGTGACCGCAGGGTAAGGGGTCGCCTTCCTGTTCCAAGCCCAATGCTCGCACCAGAAATAACCAGCGGCATTCGCTCGTGCGCAGGTAGGCGTTGATGGCTTTCAATCCTGCGTCCTGGGGACGCACGCGCAGTTGGGCTAGGCGTTTTTTGTCCAGGCGATAGGTGTAGGGGTCTTCCCAGTGCAGTACACCCACGCGATGCAACAGTGCCAAAGCCGCCGCTGCTTGGGTTGGGTCGGGCAGTTGGTCGAGCCGGCCTTGGGGTGGTAAAGTATGGGCTGCTTTCAGAGCTTCGTCGTACTGCTTTTGTAATTGGGATAGGTAATGTTTTTGGGCTTTCGCTTCGATGGGATTGAGCCAGTTGAACAGCCAGCCTACCGGTAAACGGCCCCACCACCCCGTCGGTTGACTGGTCAGGGTGATTGCTTCCGACAATGCTCCATCGCGCCCGCCCCGCCCAATGCCCTGGATGTAGTCCAAGGGATTGAACGGCGGTTGGATATGCATCACCCAGCGAATGTCTGGTTTGTTTACCCCCATCCCCAGCGCGCTGGTGGATACCAGAAAGGGCACGCCGCCTTTGAGCCAGAGTTGTTCCAATTCCCGCCGCTCGGTTGCCGACAGACCGGCATGGTAGGCGTGCGTTGGGATGCCCTTGGTGCGCAACCAGTCCGCCCAGACTTCCGTATCCCGCCGCGTTGCCACGTACACCAAACCCGCTTCCCCCTCTCGCGCGCGGATGAACTCTAAAACCTTCTGCCGGCGCTGGTAGGGCGTTAACACCGTGTGGACTGTAATGTTGATGTTTTGGCGGTAGGGACTGCGGCGCACCACTACCGGGTCTTCCAGGCGCAACACCCGTTGGATGGTTTCTTGTACGGGGGGGTCCGCCGTCGCCGTAAAAGCCGCCAGGGGAATCCGTGTGCCAGGGGGTTTATGGCGTAACAAGCTAGGCCGCACCGCCCCTAACCGCTCATACGCTGGGCGAAAATTGTCTCCCCACTGCGCCAGGCAATGGGCTTCGTCCAAAATCAACCCGCGAATGGCGACCTCTGGCTGCGTCAGCACCTCCCATACCGGCGGGCTGAGTAACGTTTCTGGAGCCAAGTACAGCAGGCGCAGTTCATTACTCTGTAACGCTCGCAGGGTGGCCCGTCGTTGCGCCGGCAGTTGTTGACTATGAATCGTCGCCGCCTTCAATTTTTTGGTCACCAGCGCCTGCACCTGGTCCTCCATCAGGGCAATCAGGGGGCTGATGACCAGCGTCACCCCGTCCTGCAGCAGCGCCGGCAATTGAAAACAGATAGACTTGCCAAACCCCGTCGGCAGGACAATTAGCGCATCGCGCCCCTCCAGCAGGCACTGGATGATTTCCCCCTGGGGCGGTCGAAAGTCAGGATAGCCCCAAATTTCCTGGAACTTGGCTCGCGCTTCCGCCAGCGTGAACATATCCCATCAACAGGCCACCGGCCGCGGTTTTTCCCGGATTTCCACCCATTCCGTATGGAAGATGCCAGGTTTGTCCACCCGCTCGTAGGTGTGCGACCCAAAATAATCTCGTTGCGCCTGGGTCAGATTTTGGGGAAGCGTCGCCCGCCGGTAGCTATCAAAGTAATCCAACGAAGCGCTAAACGCCGGAACCGCAATGCCCCAATGCGCCGCCGTTGCCACCACTTCTCGCCAAGCGCGTTGCCGGTCCAGAATCGTTTGCTTAAATTCTGGGGCTAGGAGCAGGTTCGGCAAATCCGGCTGGTCCAAAAACGCCTGTTTAATCTTCTTCAAAAAGCCCGCCCGAATGATACAACCCCCTTGCCAAATCCGGGCCAACTCACTCAGGTTCAGGTCGTAATGCAATTCCCGAGATGCCGTCGCTAGCAAGGCCATTCCCTGGGCATAGGAACAAATTTTTGAGCAGTACAACGCATCCCGCACCTGGTCAATAAACGCTTGCTGGTCTGCTGGCGGCGCGATGAGCGGACCGGGTAATTGGGCGGATGCCGCGACCCGTTCAGCTTTCAGGCTGGACATGATCCGGGCGTTCACCGCCGCTGTGATGGTGGGGATAGGAACCCCCAGCTCCAATGCGCTCGTGACCGTCCATCGCCCAGTGCCCTTTTGCCCCGCCTGGTCCAAGATCACGTCCACTAGGGGTTTACCCGTTTCCGGGTCCATCACTTGGAAAATCCGCGCCGTGATTTCAATCAAAAACGAGTTCAACTCCGGCGTTTCATTCCAGGCGCTAAACACCTCATGCAATTGCGTCGCCGATAACCCCAACCCCGTTTTGAGCAGGTCGTAGGCCTCGGCAATCAACTGCATATCTCCATACTCAATCCCGTTATGCACCATCTTCACGTAGTGCCCCGACCCGCCTGGACCCACATACGTCACGCAGGGGCCATCCTCTGTCTGGGCAGCAATTTTCGTCAGGATCGGTTCCAATGCCTCGTAGGCTGCTCGTGTCCCCCCCGGCATAAGACTGGGGCCGTTGAGCGCTCCCTCTTCGCCGCCGCTGACACCCATCCCCACATAGCACAATCCCATCGCCTCCAGGTCGCGGGCGCGGGCCTCCGTATCCTCATACCAGGAATTGCCGCCGTCAATAATGATGTCGCCCGGTTCCAGCAGGGGCTTGAGCTGGTCAATCACCGCCTGCACGGGATTTCCCGCCTTGACCATGATGAGAATTTTCCGGGGCCGTTCCAGACTCGCCACGAATTCAGGCAACGAGTGGGTTCCTACGATATTGCGACCAGCAGCCCGTCCCCGGATAAACTCATCCACCTTCTCCGTCGTGCGATTGAATACCGCCACTGAAAACCCATTCCGTTCCAGGTTAAGCACCAAATTCTCGCCCATGACCGCCAGCCCGATCAGGCCGATTTGCTGCTGTGCCATCGCTTCACCTCGCACGCATTCCTGGCCTCAGCATAACCCCTGTCACTGGCTTGTCTAGGAACTTTACCGAATTGTTTTACGATTCCAGCAGGGCGGCCAATTCCGCGTAAACGGCAGCAACATCGGGACAAATATATTGGGCTTGCGTCATCCCTGGCCTTTTCCCTACTGCAATTGACAACCCCCCGCGTTGATTGACCGCTGCAAACGCCGCTTCATCGGTCACGTCGTCCCCGATATAACAGCCCTTGGGCAAGCGCCAGTTATCCCACAAAAAGGCCACCGCATTTCCCTTGTCAAATGTCGCTGGTAGGATTTCCAATACTTCTTTGCCAGGCTGTAATTTAAACGGGCGACAGGTCGCTGGATTTGCCGAAAAATAGTGGGTCAAAAATGCTACAACCTGTTGTTTCACAGGTGGCTCCGCTTGCCGGTAATGCACCGCAAACGAGTAGGGTTTGTCTTCTATTCTCACCCCCTGATTCAAGTAATTGCTGGCCGCCAATTGTTGCAGAATGTCAGCGCGGATGAGTGCCAACGCCTGCGGTAGTTCTTGTCGGTCAGGTTGGCGGAGAAATTCTCCCTTTTTAGGCAAGTAAATCTCCCCCCCATGCGAGCCACATAGCGTCATCTCTTCACCCGCTAACTCCGCCAGAAAATGCTGCAGTTGCGATAGCGAGCGGCCGCTAATAACCGCCACCTGAATCTGGGGGTCACGACAAAGGTTACGGAGCAATTCCACACCTTCCCTAGGTAAAAATGCCTGTTCAGGATTGGGGACAATGGGAGTCAAGGTGCCGTCGTAATCCAGGAACAAACCTAGCCCGTTCTCCCGGCGCCAGTAATCAGCGATGAGCGACGGCATCCGCAAACGCATCCATGTAGGACTGCACCCAGTGATGAATATCGTGATTCGTAATGGTCTGACGCAACGCCCGCATTTTTGCCTGGCTCACGTCGGGAGATAATGTCAGCGCCTGATGCAACGTATCCGCCATCTGTTCGATGTAAAACGGATTAATCATCAACGCCTCCTGTAACTCATACGCCGCTCCTGTAAACTCACTCAAGATCAGCACTCCCGAATTATCCACCTTTGCCGCGCAGTATTCCTTGGCCACTAGATTCATGCCATCCCGCAAGGGTGTAATCATCGCCACATCGGCAATCATGAAATAAGTCAATACTTCCTCTAGAGAAAATCGCCGGTAAAAGTAGTAAATCGGCACCCAGTTATTGCAAGAAAACAGGCCATTGATGCGTCCAACGGCTTGTTCTACTTGCTCTCGCATTTGCTGGTAAGCTGGTACGGCTGTGCGCGTGGGCGCCGCAATTTGGATAAACGAAAACCGTTCAATATACTGGGGATATTTCTCAAAAAAGAGTTGTAGCGCTGCTAAATTCTCCAGAATTCCTTTCGTATAGTCCAGGCGGTCCACACTCACACCTATGTACTTCACCGGATAGGTTTTGCGTAACTGTTTGGCCTTCGCTTGCAGGGTGGGAGAAGTCACGAGCGCTTCAATCTTTTTGACATCAACACTGATGGGAAACGCCCCCACCTGAATCGTGCGTCCTTGGTAAATAATCTGTTGTTGCTGGCGCCGTACTTGTATTTCATCGGCTGGGAGTAAGCGCTCGACGGCATCCAGGAAGTAGGCTGCGTAATCTGGGATATGAAAACCGACCAGATCACTCCCTAACATGCCCCGCAAAATCACATCCCGTTTAGGGAGTATCTTAAACACCTCAACAGCGGGAAAGGGGATGTGCAGAAATAGGCTGATTTTATGGCGCGGGCACTGTTGCCGGACCAATTCCGGTACGAGTAGTAGGTGATAATCCTGCACCCAAATCCAGTCTTCCTCCGTGGTACAGGCAACCACCGCATTGGCAAACTTCTGGTTCGCGGTCACGTAGCTGGGCCAATCTCGTTCATCAAAAAAATTACAGCGAGAAATGAAGTAATGGAACAGGGGCCATAAACGCGTATTCGCATAGCCGTAATAATAATGATTGATTTCCTCCTGAGTCAACGGCACGGGATGAATTCGGTAGGGGAGTTGAATACTGTCCCAATCAATCGTGTCGTCGTCGCTAGAAACATCATCAACTTCTACCGCTTTTTTCGATGCATCCTCCCAGCAAATCCATATCCCGTCTCGCTGGCGTAAAACAGGGTCGAGCGCTGAAACCAATCCCCCTGGTAGCCGTTCGATCCGAATTTCATTCCCGTGGGTTTGAATGGTGTAGGGTTCCCGGTTCGAGACAATGATTAAGCGCCCAGACGGTTGTGACTGAATCGCCGCCGGTGTCTTTAGAGTTTTGGCTTCGGTCATAGAGCGCTCCTGTCGTTAGTTTTGGGCTAGTAACATCGCTGAGTTAATAATGGCCACATGGGTATAGGCTTGTGGGAAATTCCCCGTCAGCTCACCCGTCTTCTGGTTGATGTCTTCGGAAAATAACCCCAGATGATTCCCAAACGACAGCACGTGTTCAAAGTAACTGCGGGCCTTGCGTTTTTGACCCGATAGCGTTAAGGCATCAATAAACCAGAATGTGCAAATAGTAAATGCATTTTCTGGCAAACCCAATTCATCCTGATTAGTGTAGCGAAACATCAATCCATCCACCATTAACTCTTCTTCTGAGCGCTTAATTGTCGCCAACATGCGGGGGTCTTTAGGTTCGATAATTCCCAGAATTGGCATGAGCAAGTTACTAGCATCCAAATCCGGTTTGCCATAGGCTTGGGTAAAGGCTTGGCGTTCTTCATTCCAGGCCATTCCCAAAATCATTTCCCGCATCAATTTCCGTTTCTGATTCCACTTGCGGTAGGCCGTTTGTCGCTTGAGTTTGTAGGCAATTTTGCAGCCCCGGTCCACTGCTACCCAGCACATCAATTTCGAGAACGTGTAGTGGTCAGGCCGGTTGCCAATTTCCCAAATCCCATTATCTTTTTCTGGGAACTTTTCAATCGCCAAATTCACCAGTCGCTCCACACAGGTCCACAACAAATCACAATCATGGCACACCACTCGCTCATCCACAAATACCGGATACATGCTCAAGAGCGCTTCCCCGTACACATCCGTTTGGTGGTGCAACGTGGCGTCATTTCCAATCCGCACTGGTTTGCTGTTGCGATACCCCGCCAGGTAGTCTAAGTAAGTTACGGTCGGCACGTCATGCCCTTCAATGGTGTAGAGCGGTTTCAGATAATCCGTGTGGGACAACACAATCTTGGATAGATAGGACACGAAATTTTCTGTCTCCTCGAACTTGGATAACTTAAGTAACGCATTCACTGTAAAGAATGAGTCACGAATCCAGCAATAGCGGTAGTCCCAGTTGCGCACACCCCCCACGATTTCTGGCAGGCTGGTCGTTGGCGCGGCAATAATCGCCCCTGTCGGTTCATAGATCATTTGCTTGAGCGTCAGCGCTGACCGAATAATTTGAGCTTGGTATTCATCGGGCAAATAGCAGTGTTTCACCCACCGTTGCCAGTAGTGATTGGTGCGGATGAGTTTTTCTTTGATCGCTGATACGGAGTGGTCGTGAATGGGTTGATAATAGGACAGGCTGAAAAAGGCATCTCCTTTCAAGCGCACGGGTTCCCGCCCAATAATCTGCACCGGCGAAATGTTGGTAACCAGGTACAACTGGTTGTCTTGGTGGGGCGATGAAATGGTGGTTTCATTGACAATGGTCAACTCGGCTAATTCGGGATGATAACCTGGTTTAGGATGGTAATGAACGACAATTTCTGGCTCGCCATGCCGCACCTCAATATAACGGCATAACTCCGGCGGTGTGTAGGAGCGATTGCCATCCCAAATTTCCCAGCGCGGCGCAAAGTCATGAAGGATAAACCCTGCAAATGCCGACTCAAAAATGGTTAATAGAACATTGCTATTTCGTTCATAAACCTGGCGAATTGTGTATAGGTGGGCATCCACTGGCTCGATAGCAAAATAACCCCCTCGTTCGGCATCAAGCAGACGGTCAAACACAAACGGACTTTCAAACGTGGGCATGCAGAGATAGTCAATACTCCCCACGGGTGAGACTAACGCACAAATCCGTCCATTCCCTATTAGCCCGTAATCCAAGGAAGACCGTGATTTCACTGTCGCTCCCACCGTACTCGAACCCATGCGATACTTTTTCTATTGTGCCAGATGCACCCTGCTTTTTAGATACGACAAACCAAATCCCCAGCCCGTTGGGTAAAACGCAGGTTTTCCCGGTAATCCACCGGACAGTCAATCACCGTCGGCACCGGCTGTTCTAGAGCGGTTTTCAACGTCGGGATAAATTCCTCCGTCTTTTCAATTCGATAGCCCTTGAGACCCATACTCTCAGCCAGTTTCACGAAATCGGGATTGCCAAAGCGGATGTACTGGCTATGCCCATAGTGCTGATGTTGTTTCCACTCGATCAACCCATAGCCGCCATCATTGAAGATGATGGTGACAAAGGGCGTCTTGACCCGCAGCGCCGTTTCCAGTTCCTGACAGTTCATCATGAACCCCCCATCGCCGGTCACCGCCACCACATGACGGTCTGGCGCAACCAGCTTTGCCGCAATTCCACCGGGCACTGCAATCCCCATTGCCGCAAAACCGTTGGAAATGATACAAGTATTGGGTTGCAGGCAGTGGTAGTGCCGGGCCATCCACATCTTGTGCGCCCCTACATCGCATATCACGATATCATCTGGCCTTAAAACCTGCCGCAAGTCATAGATTAACTTTTGCGGCTTGATAGGGAATTCTGTGTCCTGAGCGTAGCGTTCGTAATCAGCCCGAATGTCTTCTCGGAACTGCAACGCATAAGGGTCGGGCTTACCGTCTCGTTTGGCCCGTTTGCTAATCGCCCGCAGGGACTCGGAAATATCTCCGACAACCTCTACAACTGGGATGTAACTGCTGTCAATTTCGGCGGCCGTTTGGGCAATGTGAATGATGGGAATGGTTCCTTGGGGGTTCCACTTCTTGGGTGAGTATTCCACCAGATCATATCCCACGGCGATGACCAAATCCGTATGCTCTAGTGCGCAGTTAATGTAATCCCGCAGTTGCAATCCCACACTCCAGAGCGCCAGGGGATGGGTGTAGGGAATCACCCCTTTGCCCATAAACGTATTGGCCACTGGAATATTTAACTTCTCGGCAAATTCTGTTAGGGCTTCATGGGCATGGTTCCGGATCGCGCCATTGCCAACTAGAATCAGGGGATTATGGGCATTTTCAATCGCTTCGGCAGCCAGGGCAATGTTACGTTCAGAAGCGCGGACTTTTTCTTGGCGGTTCTGTTTCAAGGCATAACCAGCAGCGGGCATGGCAGCAATATTTTCGGGCAAGTCAATGTGAACAGCACCAGGCTTTTCTTGCTGGGCAATTTTGAAGGCTTTGCGGACAATTTCTGGGGTAATACTCGGGCGAACAATTTGGGCGTTCCATTTGGTCACCGGCGCAAACATCGCTACTAAATCCAAATACTGATGCGACTCAATATGCATCCGGTCGGTTCCCACTTGTCCCGTAATGGCGACCAACGGCGCGCCATCTAAATTAGCATCAGCCACACCAGTCATTAAATTGGTTGCGCCTGGCCCCAAGGTGGATAAACAAACCCCTGCTCGACCAGTCAACCGCCCATACACATCGGCCATAAATGCAGCTCCCTGTTCATGGCGCGTGGTGATGAATTGAATGGACGATTGACTAATGGCTTCGAGCAAATCTAAATTCTCTTCGCCAGGCAACCCAAAAATATATTCAACACCCTCATTTTCTAAACAATGAACCAACAACTCGGCAGTGTTCATCGCTGCTCTAGTGAACCCCCCTCTTTTTCTAGCTTAGTCTGCCCCTTTGTCTATCACAATTTTCCCCGAAGAAACCCTATCAAATTTAACACTCATGCCAAGATTTTTACAAAACTTTATATTTGGCGGACCAGTAGTGGGTGAGGTCGTAGCCCAAGTGTTGCATCATCTCCCGCAGCAAGGGAAGGCTCAGGCCAATGACGTTGCTAGGGCAGCCGGTGAGCCGTTCAACCCACAGCCCGCCTTTGCCTTCGAGTGCAAATGCACCGGCGCATTGCAGGGGTTCACCAGTCTGGACGTAGGCCTGTATCTGGTCTAAGGTCAAGCGAGCGAAAAAGACATGGGTGGTGGCCACGCGGGTCAGGGTCTCGCCAGTGGATAGGTCAATCAGGGTGTGGCCAGTGTGCAATTGGCCGTGCCGACCGCTGAGTTTTTCGAGCTGAGTGACGGCGGCCTCGGCGCTGCTGGGTTTGCCGTAAACAATGCCGTCTAACTCAAAGAGCGAATCGCATCCCAACACGATGCCGGGAGGGTCAAAACGACGGGCAACGGCTTGAGCTTTGGCGGTGGCTAAGGTGCGGACTAGAGTGACGGGGTCGGGGGCGGTCATGGCCGTTTCATCCAAACCGCTGGGACAGACGACGGGTTCAATGCCGATTTGCCGCAGCAGTTGCCGCCGAGCGGGAGATGCTGATGCCAGGATAAAGCGGGGTGGACTAGGCATCAATCTGGGATAGTAACTGCTTTACCGATGGTACTGGGACTAGGATAGTGGATGCGCACGACCTTGCGTCACGAGATAGGATAGCATCCAAGTTGAGTTGAGTTTCTACCGAAGCCAATTTCAATGCTAGCTTTAACACTG
This sequence comes from Gloeomargarita sp. SKYB120, assembly GCA_025062155.1. NCBI lineage: Bacteria > Bacillati > Cyanobacteriota > Cyanophyceae > Gloeomargaritales > Gloeomargaritaceae > Gloeomargarita > Gloeomargarita sp. SKYB120. The sequence continues at coordinate 21,631 of JANXAM010000007.1, forward strand.
CTTGGTCAACTGGGCAAATCTCCATGCCTGGTGGGATGGCATCTACAACTTGGTTGGCGCGTTCCTTGTTTTGGTGTGTTCTTCAGCGATAGACGAGATGTTGGTGATAGTTGTTGCTGCAGCATGGCTGATAGTTCGCCTGGAAATAGCGTCTCTGCTTAGAAAGGCTGTCCTTTCCAGTATAGCTAAGCCATTTCTGCTTGTCATGTCTTGGGGCCGTAGGGCATGGCTCTGCTTTAGGTTCTCCTGCCATCGACCTGACAAACTGAAGCAGCTCAACCATAAAAAATCTATAGCAGACAACATAGTAAAAACTTTAAGCTTGGCGTAGATAGGGCTAATGAGTTTATGGAGTGTTTTCATGTCTATAGCTAAAAACATTTAGTCTGACGTAGAATAAGGCTGATAGGTTATGGAGTGATGTCTATGCCTTACAGCACAGACTTACGTCAGGAAGCCATTGAAGCGGTCTTGGGGGGTGCAACACTCGTCGAAGTGAGACATCGCACGTTACAACGTTGGCTCAAACAATGGTCTGAAACCGGTGATTGCTTACCAAAAGGGGCATAGTCATAAATTTCGCAAGTTTTTCGATGCGAACCCCGGTTTGACCCAGAAGGAAATGGCGGCTAGTATGATGATTTGTAGGGCGCTTAAAAGACGAGCAAGAGCGGCAAGCATATCTTGGGAAAATGAAGGATGTGAAGCCGGAAGAAGTCGTTTACATAGACCAATCCGGCATTGATCAGCGAGCGGTTTATGAGTATGGCTGGGGTGTAAAAGGGGAGAGAGTTTATGGCAAAAAGGTAGGTAAAAAACGTGA
>JANXAM010000007.1:22463-80218 GCA_025062155.1 Gloeomargarita sp. SKYB120
AAAAAACTTTCTCCTACCAAGAACAAGATGAGCAGGAGCGACAGGCGTATCTAGAGAGAATGAAGGATGTGAAGCCGGAAGAAATCGTTTACATAGACCAATCCGGCATTGACCAGCGAGCGGTTTATGCGTATGGCTGGGGTGTAAAAGGGGAGAGAGTTTATGGCAAAAAGGTAGGTAAAAAACGTGAAAGGGTGAGTATGATGGGCGGTGATTATCTCGGGAGATTCATCGAGCCATTAACCTGGATAGGGAGCTGCAATTTACAGGTCGTTTTAACTTGGTTGCGTGAGTGGTTGTTACCAGCAATTGGTCCTGGCAAAAAGATAGTGATGGACAATGCCAGTTTTCACCGGTCGGCGGCGGTTAGGCAAGTGGTGGAAGCGGCTGGGTGTGAGCTGATATATTTGCCTAGATATTCGCCAGATTTGAACCCGATTGATTGAGCAAAAGGTGCGTGAGCTACAGGTGAGTGCGATCGAAAACTTGCAATCCTTGGTCAATGAAACTATCCGTAGCTTATGTCAAGTTTTGTGATTTTAGCTATAGCTAAGCTGCTTTAGTTTGTTAGAAAGAGGAGAGAAAACCCAAAGGCGGGGCCGTGCTCCGGGACTCAAGGGCTGACAACCATAGATGGCTTGGCTATAGAAACACTTGCCACTGCAGGCCGGGTTGGCGACCCGTTGAGCCGCCCAGTTATTGGGCTAGAGCAGAAGATAATCGAGTTATAGCCAAGCACAAAATGTGTGACACAAGCAGCACCTAGAACCCTTGGTGCTTCAGGGTTGGCCGCCACCCACCTGCGACAACTGTAGACCAAAAAAGTGACCCATTGGGAGCAGCGGGTGAGCCCATTGGAAAACCTATCAAAAAGCGGCAACTCAAGTGGTTAACCTAGCCTTTGGCCGTTACGGTCATGGTCACCTTATTCCAGGTTCACGCGACGAAACTCCACCGTCCCCTCTTCGGGGTTGGCGGTTTCCGGTGGGACAAAGCGATAACCAATGCGCAGCAGCGACAGATAGGACGTTTGGGGCATCTCGGTAAACGTGAGACTGGCGGGCGTTGGGACGTTAGCCACCGCAATTTGTCGGGCAGTCCATCCCCTTTGGGAACCAAACTGGGCGACAGCCGCCTCAAATTGCAACCCCTTGTCCGTAAAGGCCAAGGAGGCGGGCTGATCACTGGCTATCAACGTAAACGGCATTTCCCTGTCCGTCAGGTTGGTTGGTAATTTCCAGGTCACACAGGACTTTCATGTCCTGGTAGCGGCAACCCTGCAGTTCAAAGCGAAAGCGCTCGTCTTTGCTGAGCACGCTCGCCACGGCTTTGGCTTTCGGTTGGACGCCTGGCGCTCCGACACCGGACTGTCCCTGGGGCGCTGGTTCCAGGCGCACTGTCTGCTCTCCCGGCATTGGTGGGGGAGTCTCTCGTGACCCCAACTGTTGGACTCCCCACAACGTCAGGGCAACGCCGCTAGCCATGCCCACCAGCACCAACAGAGCCGGCCCCCACAGGTTGAACTTCGCTCTGGTACCCGACATGACCGCTGACCAAGCCGTGTTCCTGCCTTGTACCCTAAGCCACCGTTGCAGCTCTCGTCAAGCCGACAGTCCCAGAACCATGCGTACCTGGGTTAAAAATTCCTTTTCTCGGGGAGCCACCCCATCGACCGCCAAAAACTCCTGGAGTTTCTGGTAAGCATCCTGGCGAGCCGCCGGTGTCGCCAAACGGTCGCGAATGGACTGCAAAAGCTGTAAACGCGCCCCCAGGTTTTCATAGGCCGTGCGAATTTTGGGCATATTGCTTTGAACGTAAAGACTCAGCGCCATCCCAGATTCCCAAGGCATATCCAACAGTTGTGCGTTGAGGACATCGGTCTCAGCCACCGACAACCGGTTATCCACATACATTCCCAACAACAGCAGGTCGAGCAGGGCTTCGCGCTGGGGTTGCGCCGCCGGTTGAGGTTCTTTTTGCAAAATCGACCGTAGCCGCGCCCACATGGACCGATACCGAAAACCGAGTTGCCTTTACTCTATCCGAAAAGGAAAAAGCGCACAACCACAAAAAGACACACGGCCCCCAGCTGGACTAGCATCACTGGTATCCCGTAGACCAGGAAACGCCGGAAGGTTATCTGTCGGCCATGTTGCTCGGCAATTCCCGCCGCCACGATATTTGCCGAAGCCCCGACCAACGTGCCATTCCCGCCCAAGGTCGCCCCGTACATCATGGCGTAAAAAAGCGGCAACACCGCATCGGGAAATTGCCCGTCAAACTCCGGTTGCAAAACAGCCGCCGGCGCTAAACCCACATTCACTACATACTGCTTGAGCAGGGGTACCATCGCCGTCACCAAGGGGATATTGGGTACCACGCTCGAAACCAAACCCACAAAAAAAACCAAAACAATGCAACCTATCAGAATATTCTGACCTAAAATCATACCCAAAACCCCAGATAAACTTGCGATGATCCCGCTTTTTTCCAGGCCGCCAATTAAGACAAAAATACTCATAAAATAAATCAACGTACTCCAGTCTACATCGCGGAGAATGTTATGAACTGTATCAATACTGCTATGGTGGCTAAGTAATAAAGCAAGAGCGGCTCCCATCAGGGCCACCGCTGCTGGTGAAAGTCTTTGGGGTAACGATTCTCCCACCACAAACATCGTCAATACAAAGATGATAATGACCAGACCCACCAATAGTACGCGCGGGTGATTGATCTGGGGATGAGGCAAGACCTCTAGATTTTCCAACTTCTTGCGCCAGATTTTAGGAAACAGAAAAGGGAGCATGGACACAATGACAGTCACGGCAATCACGCCCCCCAAGCTCAAGCGCCAGAGATAATCCATAAAAGTCAGGTTAATCGAATCAGCCACGATGTAAGTCGCTGGGTCGCCGACCATCGTCAATAGCCCCGCGGAATTGGCAACCATTACCATAAGAATCAACAGGGGCACGAAATCCACGCCGATATCTTGGGCCAGCGGGGGAATCAGGGGCGCCAGCAACATCACCGTCGTGGCATTGGGCAATACGGCGCAGACCGGTGTCGTGATTGCCACCACTCCCAGAAGCAAGTTGCGACCACGGCCCTTTCCCAACCGCACCATCTGGACTGCCAGGTAGTCGAAAATTTTGGTGGGTTCAAAGGCCCGCACCAGCACCATCACCCCAAAAAACAAGGCCAGCGTGTTGTAACTGCGCCCGATGTAGCCGACAGCTTCCCCCAGGGTCATCACGTGGCAAAACACCAGCACCATGGCTCCCAACAGCGCTGCTACAGTCAGGTGCAGCCTCTCGGTGATGATCAGGGCAATGACGGCCAGAAAGGTAATCCCTGTAACCGCAACTTGCCAGTCCTCCATAGAAGGATACCGTGACAAATTGCCGTTACTTTAACAACTGTTTACCCATGCCGTCAACTTGGGGTTTCCAGAGGCGGGGAAGCGGGGTCGGTGGTGTCTAGTGGCAACACTAAATCCACCTGCTGGCGGTAGTAGTCCACTCCCTTGACCATCACCTCCATCTCCATGCCTACCGTGAAGGTCGCTCCGGTGCGCCGACCCACCAGCGCCTGTTGTTGAGGGCGAAATTCGTACCAGTCGTTGCGCAGCGCCGTGACGTGGACCAACCCCTGCAGCGGCGTGCGTTCAATCGCCACAAAAAACCCGTAGGATTCCACGCCGACGACCAACCCGCGCACCCTTTGTCCGGGCGACAACCGACAGCGATGGAGCCACAGGAGATGGGCATAGTCGTCGCGGGCCTGGCGATGCACCCGTTCCCGCTCTGGCCACTGGGAGAGTATTTGCTGGGCCTGGGTTTGCAGCTCCTCTTGCACCGACGGGGGCAACACCGGCCAGTCCACCCGCCCATGGCACTCGCTACTGCGCAGGTCCACCGTTTCCTTAGAACGGGAGCTTTTGCGGTCTTTCCCGTGGATGAACAAGGCCCACAGCACCCGCTGGTTAAACAGGTCGGTGTAGCGGTCGAGGGGAGCGACCCCGTGGAGATAGGGCGTGAATCCCGTCCCAAAGTGTTCTCCCGGTTGCAGGCTGTCGGTGGGAGGGGGCAAGATTTCCAGAAACAGGGTCTGCAACAGGGGCGCGAGTTCGTGGGACTGGAGCAAGGGTAACAGCGTGGTTATCTCCGGCGTCTCTGGCGCGGTCAACCCCAGGCTCTGCAACAGGGAACGATACCGTTGCCAGGCTTCCGGGTCGGGGGGCGGTTGCACGCGAAACAGGGCCGGGAGTTGCAACGCCTGCAGATGCCGAGCCAACAGGTGATTGGCCAGCAGCGCCAGCGCTTGGGCCACGCGCGCCTGCGGGTCGGTTTCCTGGCGGGGCAACCCGCTCGGATGCTCATCGGGCAAGGGATAGGGCTCGGTCAACGGTAAACCCACCGGCTTTTGGGTCCGCGCCACCCAGTCTGATACGGCTGTGACCACCTCGGGCGGCGGTGGCTCCTTCACCCGCACCCAGCCTGGTTCGAGCCGGTAGGTGCCCACTTGCCCTTGCGCGTCCAGTTCCACCCACAGCGACAGGCTGGGCCACTCCGGCCCCCAACTCACAGGAGGGGTCATGGGATAGATGGTATCCCCCAACCCAAACGTAGCCCCCTGCTGCCGAGCGTACCAATCCACCAGCGTTTCCGTCGGGAGGTAGGCCGTGCCGTCGGGAATATGGATCCCCAAACGCCCGGGTTCCCAGGAAACCGCCAGCTTGCCCAGCCCCCAGGTTGCCAGTTCCCGGTAGTCCTGTCGCTGCGCCTCAGGCGGTTGAGCCGTCAGGGTTGCCGGTAATCCCGCCGGTGGGTTGGGCAGCAAATTATGTTTGCACACCACCAGCAGGGCCGGGTCGGCGCTCTGGGCATTGGGGCCTAACACCTGTTTGATGGCTCCCTGGGCGGGCATCTGGGCCAACGGGTAGCGCTCAATCGTCACGTACACCAACTGGTCCACCCACTGGCCCACCCCTTCACCAGGCAAGGCCACCGTGATGTTTAACCGGTCGTCCATCGGTTTGGCGACGTAACCCTGTTCCCCAGCCTTGACCTGGGCCACCAGAGCAGTAATCGCCCGTTCCAGCACCAGAAACACCTCCCCTTCGGGGCTACGGCGGTTGCGCCCCTTGCGCGTGACCTTGATCAATCCCCGGTCCCCGTGCCAGGCGGTCCCCAGATAACGGGCGGGAATGTAAATATCGGCGGCGCCGGGTTCGTCTTGAACGGCCCAAAAACTCCCCCGGGAAAAGCGCAAGCGCGCCTTGACCATATCCGGCATCGGCACCCGCCGGTACTTACCAAATTCTTCGGTCACCAATGCCAATTTGGTCAGGACATCCAGGGCAATTTTCAAACGTAGGCGGTCGCTTTCCGTTTCACAAAACAACTTTTTGGCCAGCACCTTGGGCGCAATCAATTTATCCTCTGGCAAATTGCCCAAGAGTTCTCCAATCGAAAATGGCATGGCTGTTCCCATCTATCCTGTGTTTCACTTTATCACTGCTGCGCAGTGATCTTGGCAGAAACCGGCCCCCTTGCTAAGATGATGGGAAAGAATGTAAGAATTCCTACCACCTTTCCTACAGCGAACCCCCGCAGGAGAGCGTCATGGATGCCAGGACTCGGGAGAACGACACGCAACTGGACAGTTTTCCGGTGGAGTTGCTGGAGGACCGCTATCAATTGGGTCACAACGCCCTGTACAACCGGCTCAAGGGGCTGGGGATCAAACCCTTTAAGGTGAGCCGGCGGGCCTACATCACCGCCCAAGAGTTGGAGCGGCTCGACCGGTTGCACGAGTTTTTGCAGCAGGGGGGCACCATCAACGACTTTCTCGCCCAGGAACCGAATCCCCCTACCGATTTGAGCGTCAACCGCGCAGAAATTCCGGTGAATTTGACCCATCTGATCGGCACGGTGGCCGATGCGGTTGCAGGGGCGGTGGTGACCAGTATGCGCTCGACCGCCGGGGTGATTGCCGACGCTGTAGCCCAGCGGTTAGCCCAACTCAAAGTCAACAGCGACCCCTTGGAGTACCTGCGCACCTTGGAGGAGGCCTATCGCAACGGCTGGATTCTTAGCACGTCGGAGGTGGCCCATCTGCTGCGGGTCGCGCCCCGGACGATTACCGAGCACGGGGAACGGTTTGAGGACTCCGGGTTTGTGTTTGTGCGGGTGGGGAAAAAACGAGGCGAAGTGGCCTGGCGAGTCGGCAAGCCGGAGGAACTGCCGCCGCCGGAGCGCTATCAACCCATGGACCCCCAGACCGGTTATCCCCAGTGGTAGTCAATCGGGGCCCTGGGAACGCCGGTGACGACGAAACTGCTGTTGCCAAGCCTTGGCCGCCCGCAACGCCAGCCACATGAGCATCAGGGCTATCAATCCCCCCTGCGTCGGCGCTTGCAAGGCAAAAACGGTCAGCAGGGCACACAACCCGTCCTGCGCTAGGCCGACCCAGGCGGGAAATCGGCCCCGGCGGTACAACCAGCCCGTTTGCACCAGTTGCAGCAACAAGGCCAGTGCGCCACCCACACAGCCCATCAGCGCGTGAAGACCGGCGGGCAAGCCCATCACCTGGGCGGTCATGACACCAATCAGCCAGCCCACCAGCGGACTCAGCAGCACCTGCAGGGGTTGCACCAACCGCAGGCCCCAGGCATGCAGCGGGGCGACCAATTCCCAAACCGCCCCAGCCGCTAGCGTCCCCAACACCAGCGCTGGCGAAAACTGGCCCAACACCGGTGTCTGCTCCCAGGTGTCCTCCCGCCGGAGCACCAGAATCAGCAGCAGGGGGAGCGCCAACCGGAATCCACCAGCGGCGGCGGCGGCCAGCACGGCGAGAACGGCGGTCATCGCGCTTGCAACCCACGCCCTCCGGGATATGGAATTAAGATAAATTTTGATGAATCCCTGAGTTTCCGAGGGCCTGTGTCATCGCCTGCAACCGAACCAGCCTGGCGGGCGCACCTGGAACAGCGGTTGGCCCACTACCGCCAGTTTTACGGCGCCTATACTGACAACCCCCAAGCCTGGGAAGCCCAGCACGGCAATTGGACCGTGTTTGAGCACCGGGAAAAAGCCCAACTTCTGGGTGAAATCGGGCAAATTCTCACCCTGTTGCAGCGTCAGACCCTGCACGAGGGCCAGCTCGATACCCCCGGCGACCTGGAGTACTACTCCACCGTCAAGGAGGCCCTGCAGGTAATCCGGGAATTTCTCGAGCAGCATCCCCCGCAAGCTCAGCCGTGAAACAGCCAGGTGGTCAGGACGTACTTTACTCCCGTACGCACCGGCAAGGCCTGGTGGGGATGGGTGTAGTAGGCGGGAAAAACGACCACAGCCCCCTGTTGGGGTTTCACTGTGATATTTTGACGGTCGAAGTAGGTTTCTCCCCCAGTAAAGTCGTCGTTCAAGTAACCCACCACCCCAATATCGCGCGTGGGGATTCCCTGAGCCAGCTCGGCGCGGCGACTTCCTAAAAGAATGTTATCCACGTGGCGTCGGTAGAACTGGCCGGGGCGATAGCGCAGGATCGCAATCGCCTCCATGTCGTAAAACGCGATGCCGTAGTAGCGATGGAGCAGTTTCTGCACTGGTCGTAAACAGGATGCCAGCAATGCCTGGGTCGAGCGCAGCAGCGGTTGCGTTCCCCCCAGGTGCAAAATATCGCTGGAGCGGACCTGAGTGTCCACTGTATCCAGGAGAATCCCCGCCGTTTGCAGTTCCTGCGCCTCCACGATGGTCATCACATGGCGGCAGATGTCCGGCGCAATTACCCCCGGTATCCAGAGAATGTCCTGGCCCAACGGTATCAGGTCCAAACCCACTGCCCTAGTGATTATCCGGCTCGTCCTGAAACCCCAAGTTCTTCCAGCTCTCTTTCAAACGCTTCCACAGTTTTTTAATTTCCCGGTAGGCCTCCTCGGTGGTGATTTTCCCCCCCGTTTCCAAACTACAAATAATCCCGACTCGATGGGCAAACTCCTGTAAATTGGCGTTGAACAGAAACTTCTGGGGCGTGAATTCCCCGTGATATGTTGCCCGGGGGTAGATAAAACTTTCTTTGTCCGGCCCTGCTGGAGACGATTCGGGGTGGGTCACCGCTTTGGTGTGGGTAAAAGGCCTACCCAATCAGTATATCATCCGGCGCAATTGCTCTAGAATTGAGAACCGTACGGAGGTCCACGGGCGGGATGGATATTCGCCACGGCTTTGTCGGCACGATTGGGCAAACCCCCTTGATTCGTCTCCATTCCCTGTGCGAGTTAACCGGCTGCGAAATTTTGGGGAAAGCCGAATTTCTCAATCCTGGCGGGTCCGTCAAGGACCGGGCGGCCTGGTACATCATCCGCGATGCCGAGCAGCAGGGACGCTTGCGACCGGGGGGCACGGTTGTTGAAGGCACCGCCGGCAATACCGGCATTGGGTTGGCCCACATCTGCAACGCCCGCGGCTACCGCTGTTTGATCGTCATTCCTGAGACCCAATCCCAAGAAAAAATCGATTTGCTGCGTCTGCTGGGGGCGGAGGTGAAAACCGTGCCCGCTGTTCCCTACCGCGACCCCAACAACTATGTGAAAGTTTCCGCGCGGCTGGCCCAGGAGATGGACAACGCCATCTGGGCCAACCAATTCGACAACTTGGCCAACCGGCAAGCCCACTACGAAACCACCGGCCCGGAAATCTGGCAACAAACCGACGGGCGCATCACGGCCTGGGTCGCGGCGATTGGGACAGGGGGGACCTTCGGCGGCGTGACCCTGTATCTGAAGGAAAAAAATCCCCAGATTCGCTGCGTGGTGGCCGACCCCCTGGGCAGCGCCTACTACAGCTACGTGAAAACAGGGGAACTCAAAACCCAGGGCAGTTCCATCACCGAAGGCATTGGCAACTCCCGCATCACCGCCAATTTGGAGAACGTGCCGATGGACGACGCTATTCAAATTGACGACCTCACCTGCGTCCGGATGGTTTATCACCTGTTGCACCGGGAAGGCTTGTTCCTGGGCAGTTCGACTGGGATCAACGTGGCGGCGGCGGTGCAATTGGCGCGGCAGATGGGACCCGGACAGGTGATCGTGACAGTCCTGTGCGATGGGGGCGCCCGTTACCAATCGCGCCTGTTCAATCGCGCCTGGTTGCAGCAGAAGGGGCTTTGGCCCTGGGACAGCGGGGTGCCGCCCGCCTTTGACCTATAATGGGGAGCGATGCAGGCGCCGTTTTCGCTCTGAACAACTGTGGTGGTTGGCAATAGTGAATCCCCGACGCGCTATGTGTTTGTCACCGGCGGGGTAGTCTCGAGCATTGGCAAAGGGATTGTCGCAGCGAGTCTGGGGCGGTTGCTCAAGTCGCGAGGCTATCAGGTTTCCATCCTGAAACTCGACCCCTACATCAATGTGGACGCTGGCACCATGGACCCGTTCCAGCACGGAGAGGTGTTTGTCACGGCTGACGGCGCAGAGACGGACTTGGACCTGGGGCACTACGAACGCTTCACAGACACGCCGGTGTCGCGCCTGAACAATGTCACCACCGGTTCGATTTACCAGGCGGTGTGCAACCGCGAGCGGCGGGGCGACTACGGTGGCGCGACGGTGCAGGTGATCCCCCACATCACCAACGAAATCAAGGACCGGATTCGCCGGGTGGTGGCCGATAGCCAGCCCGATGTGCTGATTACCGAAATCGGCGGCACGGTGGGGGACATCGAGTCCTTGCCCTTTCTGGAGGCGATTCGCCAGTTCCGCAATGAAGTGGGCCGCGACCGGGTGGTGTACATGCACGTGACCCTGGTGCCCTGGATTGCCGCCGCCGGGGAGATGAAAACCAAGCCGACTCAGCATTCGGTGAAGGAACTGCGCTCGATTGGGATTCAGCCGGATTTACTCGTCTGCCGGTGCGAGCGGCCCCTGTCGCCGGAAATCAAGGCAAAAGTCGCCAGTTTTTGCGATGTGCCGGTAGAGGGGGTGATCACGTCCCAGGACGCCCGCAGCATTTATGAGGTGCCCTTGAATCTGGAGCAGGAGGGGTTGGCAACCCAGGTGTTGCGCCTGTTGGCTTTACCCGACCGACCCCCGGATTTGGCCCCCTGGCGGATGCTGGTAGACCGACTGTACCATCCCCAGGCCCAGGTGGAAATCGCCCTGGTGGGGAAATACGTCCAACTCAACGATGCCTACCTTTCGGTGGTGGAGGCGCTGCGCCATGCTGGGATTCACCTGGAGACGGAGGTCAAGTTGCGCTGGGTGAGTGCGGAGGACGTAGAGCGAGACGGAGCGGCTGCGCATTTAGAAGGTGTCCAGGGCCTGGTGGTGCCCGGCGGCTTTGGCATTCGGGGGGTCGAAGGAAAAATTGCCGCGATTCACTACGCTCGGGAGCAAGGGATTCCGTTTCTTGGGCTGTGCTTGGGGATGCAGTGCGCTGTGGTGGAATGGGCCAGGCACATTGCAAGACTCCCAGGTGCCCACAGCGCCGAGTTTGACCCCCAGACGCCCCACCCAGTGATTCACCTGTTGCCGGAGCAGCACGACGTGGTGAATTTGGGGGGCACCATGCGGTTGGGGTTGTATCCTTGCCGGTTGCAGCCGGACAGTCTGGCCGCCCGGTTATACGGGGAAACGGTGGTCTACGAGCGCCATCGTCACCGCTACGAGTTCAACAACGCCTACCGCAGCTTGTTTTTGGAAAGCGGCTATCGCATCAGCGGTACGTCTCCCGATGGGCGCTTGGTGGAGATGATTGAACTCCCGTCCCACCCCTTTTTCATCGCGGTGCAGTTTCACCCGGAGTTTTCCTCGCGACCCAGCCAGGCCCATCCCCTGTTTCGAGGTTTGGTGGAGGCGGCGCTGAACCTCCGAGGCGCAGGCGGCGTCTAAAGCAACAGGAGCTTGGTGAGTCGGATGGTCACAGCCGTTGCCAGCAACCCCCCCATAGCCCAAACTGAGCGGTCAGAGCCTAATGATTGGGCGCTGGTACAGCAGTGCCAGCAGGGAGACCCCGAGGGATTTCGCTGGTTGTACCGCCGGTTTCAAGCGCGGGTGCGAGGCACGCTTTACCGGTTGTGCGGCGGCGACGCCCTAGACGACTTGACCCAGGAAGTGTTTATGCGGGTGTGGCGGGGATTGCCCCGCTTGCGCCAAGCGGCCATGTTCAACACCTGGCTCTATCGCATCACGTTGAACGTGGCCCAGGACTACCGACGGCAATGCGCCCACCAGCGCACCCAACTACAAACCCTGACCCAAGTCGCGCCCGACCGCATCCCGGCCCCGGATTTGCTGGATTTGCACTACGAGGAGCTGGTGCGGCAAGGGCTGGCCGCCCTCAGTTTTGACCAGCGTACAGTGCTGGTATTGCACGACCTGGAGGCCCTGTCACAGAAAGAAATCAGTGAGATTTTGCAGATTCCGGTGGGGACCGTCAAATCCCGGCTGTTCCACGCGCGGGCTGCTCTGCGTCGTTACCTAGAAACACAAGGAGTGAGTCTATGAGTCGAGCGCGAGACCCGGTAGTGGACTTTCTCCGGCGCTATGCCCCGACTGTTCCCCCCGCCCATCCGGCGTTGGAGTCGCGGATTTTGACCTGTATCACTCGGCCCCAGCCTCGGCCTGTTTGGTGCTGGTTCCCGTCCCTGCTCACGGTGATCGTCCTGTCCCTGGGCCTGGGCATGGCCTCAGCCTATTTCCTGCAGCCCGACCCCGCCCAGATCGCTGAAGTGGAAGCCTGGTTGGAGGCCCAATGGCGCGGTGATGACGACTGGCTGACCTTGTTGCCATAAACCCAGCCGTCGTGCTAAGTTAAGGTACTGTCCCATTTCTTGAGCGGCTCCGATGGGTTTGTTGCAGGAGCAAAAGCAGCAGATCATCAACGAGTACCAGCTGCATGCCACGGACACCGGCTCGCCCGAGGTGCAAATTGCCCTGTTGAGCGCGCGGATCAATCAACTCAGCGAGCACCTGCGCACCCACAAGAAGGACTATGCATCGCAGCGGGGGCTTCTCAAGCTCATTAGCCAGCGGCGGCAATTGCTGTTGTACCTGCGCAAGCACCACTACGACCGCTACGAGAGTCTGGTGCAACGGTTAGGAATTCGGGGGTTACGGGTTTAGGATGGCGAAAAAATCTCGGCGAACCGTGCAGCAGGACACGCCTCCCCCTAAGAAGCGGGGTTGGCAACAAATTGAGGAACCAGGGATGCCCAAGGTGGTGAGCGACCGGATGCTGCGGCGCATGGCGGTGTTTTGCGGTACTCCCACCGCCTTGGGGTTGGCCGCCTTTCCCACGAGCTATTTACTCCTCCAGCAAGGCATTAAAATACCAGTGCCAGTGGTCGTGGTGGTCACGCTGGGGTTGTTTGGCCTGGGCATGGTGGGGTTGAGTTACGGGATTCTCTCAGCCTCCTGGGATGCGGACCGAGTCGGACACTGGCTCGGTTGGCAAGAATTTCGCACCAACTGGGGACGTTTACGGGCCGGCTTAGCCAGCATCAAAGCAAAACGTAACAATTCGGCTGCGTAAGTCGCCCTGTTCGTTACAATACAAAAACGGTGTAGTGCATTGACCCCACGGCCATGATCATTGTGATGCAGCCCGGCGCGCCGGAACTGGAAATTGAGCGGATTAGCGAAGAACTACGTTCTTGGGGATTAAATCCTGAAAAGATTGTTGGGCAGTACAAGGTCGTGATTGGGCTGGTGGGGGAAACCGCCCAACTGCAACCAGAACGCATTCAGGAACTCAGTCCCTGGATCGAAGATGTGGTGCGGGTAGAACAACCCTTTAAGCGGGCCAGCCGCGAGTATCGCCACGGGCAACCCAGCGAAATTGCGGTAGAAACCCCCAACGGCACGGTGGTCTTCGGGGAAACGCAGCCGGTGGTGGTCGTTGCCGGTCCTTGCTCGGTGGAAAACGAGGAAATGATTGTGGAAACGGCGCTGCGGGTGAAGGCGGCGGGTGCCAAGATGTTGCGAGGCGGCGCTTACAAGCCCAGGACATCGCCCTATGCGTTCCAGGGCCACGGCGAGAGCGCATTGGAGCTGCTGGCCATCGCGCGGGCCGCCTCTGGGTTGGGGGTGATTACCGAGGTCATGGATGCCGCCGATATTGAGAAAGTGGCGCAAGTGGCGGACGTACTACAAGTGGGTGCCCGCAACATGCAGAATTTTTCCCTGCTGAAGAAAATTGGCGCCCAGGACAAGCCGGTGCTGTTGAAGCGGGGGATGTCGGCCACGATTGAGGAGTGGTTGATGGCGGCAGAGTACATCCTGGCGGCGGGCAACCCCAAAGTCATTTTGTGCGAGCGGGGCATTCGCACGTTTGACCATCGTTACACCCGTAACACTTTGGATTTAGCGGCCATCCCCGTACTGCGTAAACTCACGCACCTGCCCATCATGATTGACCCAAGCCACGGTACAGGTAAATCCGAGTACGTCCCAGCGATGGCAATGGCGGCGATTGCGGCAGGAGCAGATGCCCTAATGATTGAGGTGCACCCCAATCCTGCCAAAGCGCTCTCCGATGGTCCCCAATCCCTGACGCCCGAACGCTTTGACCGGTTGATGCGCGAAGAACTAGCGGTGATTGGGCAAGCGGTAGGTCGTTGGCCCAAGGTGCCGGTGGCGGTGTAGGGCTTGCCTTTGCAGTACAGACCGAGAGCAGCTAGTTTAGGGTAGAAGGCTTTTAAATACCTGAAGGAGCTGCATGCCTGATTCCATCGTTCCTGGCAACCGTCCCCTGTCTGCGTGGCAACAAAGGGCGCTTGCGTGGGTTGGTCGCTGGGGCGGTCGCGATGTGGTGCTGGCTGTTGACCTCACAGAAAGCGTGGGTCTGAACGATGCAGGGCGGCTTCACCTGCGCCAGATTGTGGAGAAAACTTTAGTCAAAGGGCATAACTTGCACGTCATTCCTTTTGCGACCGGCGTACACGCTCCTAAGGTCTTTCGCTACCAGGGCCCCGAAGATATTCCCAAAATCTTGGCCGCGGTGCCCATGAGTCCCGGACCCGAACGGGGAACCGATATCAAATGCGCGGAACTTGCGATTTATCGGTATCTAGCAGAGCTGAATCAGCAGCGTCTGCAACAAGGTCAACCCATTAAAGCCCAGTCGGTCGTCTGGGTGACCGACGCCCCCTTGCATCTTCCCCAAGGCAAGGAGTGGGTAGAAGCACCCAACAGTCCTTGCGGCTTGGCTGGTCAGCCCCTCGCTGTGGAGCGCGACCGCTGGCTGGCGGTGCTCCCTATGTCCTTACGCCAGATGCCAGTTGGTCAGTTCCAGCTTACTGTGGTGGACATCGCTCCCACTGTCCAGGAGTTCTGCACCCCCAGACCTGGTGGAGGCGAAGTCTGTTTGGTCAACAATTACCTGTGGGGACAGCTTTGGTGGCAGTTGCTGCTGGGAGGCATCCTTGGCCTTGCCGCCAGTCTGGGTGGAGTCTGGTCCTTAGTGCGATGGGTGCGCCAGCAGATTCCTTGGCCCATTACTATTCAGGTCAATGACCAGGAATACCCTTTCAAGCTTAGGCACGGTCAAAAAATAGACCTCGGTGTTGATGTAACCTTGCCAGTCATGCAAACGGTGGGCCGCATTCAACGCTATCACCAAACACTCAAAATTGCTGCTTTTGACGAAGGTCTCTCCTACAACGGTCAGCCGATTGTGAGCTCTGTTACGATACCTTACCGCCAGCGGATGGTTTGCTTGTCTTACAGGGACGAGACGATTAAAATTAGCTGGTAGTTGCTTGGGCAAAGCAGGTCTCATGACTAGCGCTCACAATGAAGATTTGCTAAGAGTTACGCGAGTTCTCTGTGTAGGGATAGGAGGAACAGGGGCGAAAGTACTGGAGCGAGTTAGACGCATCATTGTTGATGAATTTGGGTCTTTGTCAGCTTTGCCAATTGTTGGTTTCGTTTACATTGATACAGACGGTGGTGTGCATCTTTTGCCCTATCGGGGGCAGTCCATTGATTTCACGCCAGCGGAGAAATTACACATTTCCGTGTCCCATCACGTTGTGAATCAGTTTAAGGAAAACTACGAGCAACGCTGCCAAAATCCTTATCTTAGTACGCCAGATGACCATATTTTTGAATGGTTTCCCAGTGGCCTAATTCGCAATCTCAGTACCATTGAGAATGGTGCGGGCGCGATACGAGCTATTGGTCGCTTGGCACTGTTTAAAAACTATGAAAAAATTAAGGAATCTTTGACAAACGCCTACGCTCGGGTGAACACAGCCGATGTAGCAGCACTTATCGAGCGTGGTATTGCAGTTAGCCCCGGTCTTCGTGTGTTTGTTGTGGGCTCACTTTGCGGTGGAACAGGTAGTGGGATTTTCTTGGACATCGGCTATATTCTCCGCCGTCAATTCGAGTCTAACGTGGGGTCATTTGAGAGTCATGCTTACTTTGTCATCAGTCCGGAGCTTTATGCCAGCAAGGAAGATGTAAAAGCCAACTGTTATGCGGCTTTGAAGGAACTTGATTACTATAGTCGTCCTGGTACGCTCTTTCATGCGAATTATCCCGGAGAGCCCCCCTTCTCCGAAATGCGTCCGCCCTATGACTTTGTGTATTTGATTTCCAACTCCACGCCTGATGGTGCCTTTATCATTCCTGCTGGCGACCCAGATGCGATGGGTAAAATTGCGTATACAATTGCCCAGAAGATATGTCTCTTCTTCATAAGTAGTGAAACAGCTCGAGCAGCTATTTCTGCGCGAGACAACCTGGCGAAAAATGCAATCGCTATGAACTATTTTGACAAACATCCAAGACCTAATTGCCAAGCTTACATGACAACTGGGTTAGCTACCATCTACTTTCCTCAAGACAAGATCAACCAGCAAGCTGTCAATAAAGCGAAGATTATTTTACTGGAGTTTTGGAGGAGTGGCTCGGGACAAAAGCCAACGCAAGGTGAGATGCGCCAAGCATTCGCCAATCGCTGCGAATGGAAAACTAGCGAGTTAGAGGACTTTTTGCGCCGTCGCATCCAAGAAGTTAAAGTGGAAGGGGCAACGGTGCCCGAGCTGATAAGGCGCTGGCAGCAATTACAAGAAGGCCAAATTAATGCAGCGGCTAGACGTGCCGAGCAGGATGACCTAGTGACACAGCTACCCCAGCGGTTTGAAAGCTTGTTACGCTTGGTCAAGTTGGCCGACAATAGTCGTGAGAGGGGTGCTTGGTTGACATCTTTGGTAGACCAGCTACCTGATATCATCCGCGATATTGTAGTCAGTATTGAAAGGTTTTTAGAGCAAATTTTAAGACCTGAAGATCAGTTTTTTGGGATAGAGAATGCACTGAACTGGTTGCAAGGACTCAAGCTAGAACTTGAGCGTATACGCGTACAGCCGTTAGATGACCGCTTTCAGGATACGGAAAGAAGATGTCAGGAAGTTACTGTTCAGATGCAGAATGAGATTAGAGCAATTAGGAGTCAATGGTGGCCGTATGGCAGGGTTGCTAGAATCCAGAATGCCCTTCGCAGAGCAGTTGAACAAGTTGCCCAACTTGCTCGGCGCAACTACCAATGGCAGGTAGAGCGCTTGGTGCGACAAGCAGCGGAAGGACTCATTGAGTATGTGGACGTCAGGACTCTCTCTTTGAATGAGTTTGATGAAAGTCTTCAAGAGTTAATATCCTTCTTTCAGAGAGAAGCAAAAAGTTTAGTAGACAAGGGTGGCCAGGAGCGAATTGGTCTGGCAATTGATAGTCCGGCTGATGTTGAAGAAGTCTTACGGGAGCTTCTTCCTGCTAAAGAGCAGGAGCGTCGTCAGCGAATGAATCAGATTTCCGCTGAAATGATACGTGATCTGGCTAGCTTAGATGCAGATGAGAGACCTAGCTTGAGAAGGGTACTGCAGCCTCGTCCATCGCGCGAAGAGATGCGTGAAGCGCTGGACCGAGAGATGGAGGCAAGAGCCGCTCGAATAAATAGAGAGTTGCGTAAATCAGCCATCCAGCGTTTCATAGAATTAGGCGATAGAGAAAAGTTAATGGAGCACCTACGGAACCTGAAGCATCAGTCTGACATCCTGCTGCCGCTTAGATTTGGTGATAATTATTATGAAGACAAAACCAGCAAACGAGTCTCCATCATTGCCTTTCACAGACCTCCAGCAAGAGATGACCCTTATGTTAGCCGTTTCGAAGAGCTGCTGAGAAGTGTCGGCTGGCTGGAAGGCACTCAGATATGTGAGTTACCTGAGTCCGAACAGCATCAAGTTATCTTCATGACCGAGTATGCAGCTTTTCCTTTACGGATCATTAATGATCTAACTTCTAAGAGCTTACGGTTTACCTACCAGGAAAAGACTAGATTGTCAGGTCAGGATTCCCTACATACTAACCGTAGTATCGCCTTTTCAGATATTTTGCCCCCGAGTGACGCTATCGTTAAGGAAGTCCAAGCCTTGTTCTTCAAATGTCTTGGCTTAGATGTGTTTGAGCTGGAAGGTGACAATCTGGTTGTTTCTGTTGAGGACAATCTTGGTTTCAGAGAAAGGATTTCTCTAGGAAATGACTGGTCTGCTGTGATTGATAATCTGAGCTGGATACAAGGTAACAGAGCAACCCCTGACGGGCGCGGGCTAACAGATTTTCTGCGGGATGAATTGAGAAGAAAGATAGACTATTTCGTGAATAATCCAGACGAATGGCAAGGCCAGCGGCAGAGGATTATAGAGAAAATTCAGGACATACGTAGCTACCCTGAGGACCACATCAACCACGCCATGGTTCCAATTGTAGCTGGCAAAGGGATAGGAAGTATAACTGATGTAGCTAGAAAAGGAATTTTGGAACAGCTGATAGAGGAGATAGATAACCGTATTAGGGAGTGTTCATCCTTAGTACTCCCGGGCTCTCAGCAGGAAAAACAATTGCCGGAGGCCCGAGACCATGACTAACTCAGTCCTACAAGTTATTGGTCAGGCTGTTCAATCTCCCTTGACACTACCTTGGATTCTACTGTCATCAGGACTCGCCATCCTTAGCGTTTTGTTGCGTCTACTACTTTTTCGGAAGCTGGAATCGCTGATAGGGTGGGCTCGAGAACCATCGACGTCAGAGTATGTTCCCCAGCTTGTCCGTAAGCTCGAGATAAAGGTTAGTAGGTTTTTACAAAGTCATGATGAGGTCAACACATCGGCTCTAATAGAGCGTGAATTAGCTGATGAACCATTGCTTCATAAGCTTTCCCTGGAAAAAGCTGAGTATGTTACTGGGGTTGTACCTAACCTTTTAATTGCTGTAGGGCTATTGGGTACCTTTCTAGGAATAGCAATTAGTCTGAATGCAGTTAGGGATACTCTCGCTAGGCCTGACCTTAACTTGGCTGATCTTACCAGCGAGCTTAGCAAGCAGATAGATGGAATGACCGTCGCCTTCATTTCGAGTTTAGTCAGCTTACTTTGGGGCATTATACTGGTTGTAGTTAATAGTATCTGGAACACGACAATAGCCCGAAGGAAGCTTTTTGCGAACTTAGAAATTCTTCTAGACCATGAGTTAGAAATTCAAGACCGCAGTCCCACAACAAGACTGATTCGATCAATAGAAAACAATTTTAGGGTTTTTCTGGATAGCTTTTATGAAACTGTCCGCAGTGCCATAGAAAAGCCCCTAGAGCGGCAGATAGGCAACTTGACAGAGTTAAACCGAGAGAACGCGGAACTGGCACGACAAATCTATATCCACTTCGGCAATGCTGCTGGCAACCTTCTAACTGGGGCCAACACTTTTCAGACGGCAGCTCAAATTCTCTCTGACAGCCAGTTTGCAGAGAAAGTAAGTGCAGCTGCCACCCAAGCTTCACAATTTACTAACCAGCTTATTGCTATAACCCATTCTTCCCTGCAGCTCAACAGCACTGTTGCAGAACTTAATCAGAAAGTAGAAAGTTTAATAGAAATAGTAAACCAAAGCCAGATTGATTTTCAACGGGTTGTTCAAGACATCAAGTCAGCAGCGGAGACATTTACTCACATTCGTGACGTAGCACACCACCTGCTAGAACGAGTTAGAGAAGCACAAGGAGAAATTATTGCCAGTTCGAGTGAGTTATCTCAGGTTGCATTAAAACTAAGTGACGCAACGGCCACCTTACACGCTGCTCGAGAGAACCTGTCTGAATGTGTTCAAAGTCTTCAGTCTATCCAAGAAGAAGTTAGCCAAAATAGGAAGCAAATTGAAAACCAGAACCAACTACTCAACCAGGAGTTAGGGTCTATTAGACAGGGGCTTGAGCAGTACAAGGAGCAGCGCTTTACCTGGGAGCGTGGCTACAGTGAGCTGCTGTCTCATCTTCAGCAACAGCTAAATCAATTGACGAATAAAATCTCCGGTGTGGAGCAATATTTGCAGGAACTTAATAGTTTTGCTCACCAGCTAATTAACCAGGAGTTAGTGTCCATTAAAAATGGGCTTGAACAGTACAAGGACCAGCGTCTCACCTGGGAGCATGAGTACGGTGAGCTGCTGTCAAACCTGCAGCAAAAGTTAAGCAAGTTGACGAATGAAACAGCAGATATTAAGCAGTGTTTGCAGGAACTTAGGAATTTTGCTTACCAGTTGGACACGCGAGTTTCATCTCAAGCAAGCACACAGACCAATGAAGGAAAGTCTTTCCGCCCACCCTGGAGAAGAACCCCCTAGCGCAGCCTACGGCGTTAGACTGGTAGGGAAGATAGATTTGCGATGCAGGTCCTATGCACCGTCAACGTCGCCGCTCTCTGGCACAGGTAGAAGAGCTGAATATCTGGATGTCTTTCACCGACCTGATGTCGGGGAGTCTTCTAATTTTTAGCCTGCTTCTATTTTTACTAGTTGGCTCACTCCACCAGAGTCGAAACAACGTAGGCCAGCAATCTGACGAAGTACCCCCTATTATTGTCATCCCAGACAACGAGGCATTTCGTTTCCCAGTGGGTAGTGCAGAACTATCTAGCGCCTTACGACAGTACATTTGGGAAGATTTAGTTGAAAAAATCATAGCCAATCGTCGGCGCTTTGGCATTGATACGATTGAAATTATTGGTCACACAGACGGTCAGCCAAATCGGGGTGCTCGCAGTAACTTGGATATGTTGTTGGAAGTGTCAGCAGCAACAAACACTCTGCAGCGGCTTACGCCTGGTTCCAACGTAGACCTTGGCTTAATGCGGGCGTTGGCGATTGCAAATGAGCTGCATAAAATACAGGCCCAAAGACCAGAGCTAGAAGAATTGAAAGGATTAAATTTCCGGGCTTACTCAGCAGGACAACTGTACTTACCCACCGGAGAAATTGCTCCTCCTGACCGCAGTAATGACTCTAGCCGCCGCCGGATTGAAGTGCGTTTTACCCGTCTGGGACGAGTTGAGAAAGCTGTGAGTCAATAGCACTGACCTAAGAGCATTCTTAGCTGGCGATGCAGCCCTCTGTTGGTCTCGGCTTGCTTGTTTTTGGCTATGCCCTGCGACCCAGGATATGGCACCCATAGCTGACTCCAGACTCCAACTCGATGAGTTGCAGGAAACATTTAGGTTGTTGCGCTTGAGAAGCAACCAACAGGGAAACATGTAGGGTTCCAGTTGCTGCTCAGGTCAAGCATTCTGTGCTTGGCTATAGTCTTAAGGCTTTTTTAACTACTGATTGCCCTGCCATGCGCTAGCATGGAATCAAAGAAGAAACAAATTCGTGGAGCAGTTAGTTTCAGAAGGACAGAAGTCTAATTGTCGTGTTACATAGTGGATTTTTGCTTCAAAGGTTTTTATGGTTAGTGATAGTAATTTAGGAGACCCGTTGAGTACCTCGTTCCGCACGTTGATTCTTCTTGTGTTTGGACTTGTGGATGACGCTCTTGTGGTTGGTTTATCGCGCTTGGGCTGTACGATACCTATGGTTAAGGTCCTGTCTCCCGTTATCGTGGGTTGTACGGTTTTGTACCTGTTGATTCAGCTTTATCGGCATGGGATGCCTAGATTGAAGACTTACTGGGGCATTCTCATTGCTCCTAGAGGTTGTCAGTAGGACCTGCCCATACTTCTGTACTGAGCGTGTCATCGCTGGTGGTGTTGAGCTTTGTAGGCTGTAAACACCGCTGCCGGTCAAGGCTTTCGAGGTAACTTTTTTCGGCTTGGATGGAGTTTTGCAAACGCTGGAGTTCGTCTAACAGGGCCTGGCGCTCGTAGTGGTCTTGGGTTTGGCTGAGCCGTTGACTGCGTTCTTGCCATAGGGCTAGTAGTTGCTTGCAGTTTTTTTCGCAAATCACGCGGGCGATGGTGGCCACCGCCGATTGAATGACTAGGCGGGGATGGCGCAGTTCTAGTTCCGTTACCTCGTTCAGTTGAAACAACCCCTGCACCTGGCGCATGTGGTCGGGATAGTCGTGGTGCAAGCGTTGCAGGGCCGTCACTAAGTCCAGGGTGTAGGGAACGCCGCCGCTCTGGGCGACCCGCTGCTCTAGCGCTCGAATCTGTTGCCACAACCAGCGGTGATGGGGCGTGCCAAAGGCCAAATCCCATTCCTCTAGGGCATCCACGACGGCCTGGCGGTGGGATGGCAAATGCAGGTAGATGCGTAGGAGTTGGGCTTCGGCGGCTTCCAATAAATTGGCGCTGGTGATGGGGGGCGCTAAACGCTGGGGCGATGGGTCCTGCCCGCGCAAGAGCCGGTGCAAATAGGCCTCCAGTTGCAAGACCAGCCGCGCATTCCCCTGGCTTAGGTCGTTGACCGCCTTGTTGATATAGCGTAGGCGCAAGGCCGGGTTGGGAATTTGCCGCAGCAGAGCCGCCAGCTCCTGGAGAATCGCCGGGAATTGCTCGGGCCGCTGGCTGTCGCGTTGCAACAAAATCTGGTTGATTTGCCAGTCCAACCACAGGGGGGCCGCCTGCACCAGGGTTTGATAGTCCTCGGCGCTGTGGTGTTGCAAATACTCGGCGGCGTCTTTGCCATCGGGTAAATGCAGCACGTACAGGGCCACTTCTCCCCGATAGGCCATGGCTTTCACTTCGCCAATCACCCGTTCAACGGCTTTCTGGCCCGCTGCGTCGGCGTCGAAGTTCAAGACGATGCGTTTGGATTCGGTGTAGCGCAACAGCAACCGCACCTGGTCGGCGCTCAAGGCGGTTCCCAGCACCGCCACCGTCTGAGTCAGACCTGCTTGGTGCAGCGCGATAGCGTCGAAATACCCCTCCACCACTAACGCCTGGTCGGTGCGGGTGATGGCCTCCTTGGCCCGATCCAGCGCAAACAGGGTCCGGCTTTTGTTGAACAGGGGCGTTTCAGGCGAGTTGAGATACTTGGGTTCTTCCCCGTCCAAACTGCGCCCGCCAAACCCAATCACGCGGCCCTGGCTGTCGCGGATGGGAATCATCAAACGGTTGCGGAACCGGTCGTAATAGCCGCCCGTAGCCCGGCTGACGATTAACCCTGCTTCTTCGACTAGGGGGGCCGGAAACCCTTTGTGCTCCACAAGATAGCTGTACAGCGTTTGCCAGCCGTGAGGGGCATAGCCCAGTTGGAAGGCTTTGATGGTCTCGGGGGTCAGACCGCGTTTTTGGGTGAGATAGTCCCACACCATGTGGTTGCTTTTTTGGCCCAGGGCGTATTCGTAGAAGTGGGCGGCCACCGCTAGAATTTCGTAGAGCTGTTGCCGGCGGGCTAGCTGCTGCTGGAAGTGTTGCTGTTGTTCCGGTTCGAGGGTGCGGATGGGAACCTGATAACGGTGCGCCAGGTCCAGGATCACCTCTTGAAACGAGGTTTTTCCTAGCTCCATCAAGAACTTGATAGCATCCCCACCAGCGCCGCAACTGAAACAGTGGTAGAGCTGCTTTTGAGGGTTGACGTGAAAACTGGGGTTTTTGTCGTCGTGAAAGGGACATAGTCCCACAAATCCCTTGCCCTGGCGCCGCAACACTACTCGCGTGGAGACAATGTCCACGATGTCAAGCTTTTGCCGCACCTGCTCAATGGTCTGGGGGTGCAGCCGCAGCGGTTCCATGGGTTTGGGGTAAGCAGGGATGCCTCTATTGTATCGGGTGGTTAGACCCAAGGCGTACACACCGGCAACAACCGCCGCCAGCAAGCCATGACAGACCCCCCTAGCTTTTGCCGAGGGAGTCATCAACGACAATCCCAGAAGCCAAAGCCACAGGCAAACGCCAAGCCAGCGCGTCCCGGTTGTTCAGGCCGCGAATCTAGAGCCACCCCTTTTTGTTGAGAATGTAGGTGTTGACAAACTCCTCGTCGCTCTTGGTCAAGTAGATAATCCCCTCAATCAAACCGATAATCCCCGTGGCCGCCGAAGCAAGACCGCAGGTGAGCAGCCCACCCACTAAATGATCAACCCTTCAGTCGTGTAGCCTAGGACAAACTTGTGGACGCCAAAGGCCCCTAGCACAATGGCCAGCACCCCCGCCACTATCTTCTTACTCGCATCGGGTGGACTTGTTGTCATAGCACTCCTCACCTCTGGCCAGACCGTTAGCCCTATTCTAGTTCGCCGCTGTCCCCAACCGGTCTGCTGCCCGTTGTCCTCCCGCCAGTTGGGAGATTTCGTCGTCGAAGCGGTCGGCCATTTCCATAATCGAGCGGGCGGAGGTTTCTAACTCTTTGGGGTCGCAGGTTGAGCCGACAATAGCGTGCTCTAGCAGGATGTCGCCGTCCTCGTCAATGCCAAAGGCGCCAAAGGGCATTTCGGTGTTTTTACGCAACAGGTATTCTAGGAGTTCCGGCTTCAGTTCCGCTCCTTTGACCACGTAGGACCAGGTGCAGATGATGGCGTCGTCCTGGGTCCAGGGCAACACCTCCACCGCTGCGTAGGCTGAACCGCGCGGCAGGATGAAAATCGGCAGGTCGTCCCGCACCTCCATCCGGTCGCCGAACAGCTCTTGCATCCAAGGGCGAATTTTTTCGTAACAGGCGCGTTGGGGGTCACTCTCGAAGTGCATGGCGGCTTCCTCGCACACGTCTGCCCTCCAGTGTACTCGCAAGGGGCCGCCCCCAAGGTTAAGGTCCGGTAATGAACCGGCCAAACCTTAAGCTGACCTGCACAGCCACAGCCCGCTGGGAGTCTTGGCGTAGGATACAGATAGCCATTCGCCTAACCCCCTATGGACGCTGCCACGGCGACCGCTCCTTTCCAGGACATGGCGATTTTGATCGTGGACGATTCCCCCAGCCAACGGCTGTCGTTGGTGGCACTCCTGAAGGCGGCGGGTTTCCGGCACCTGTACACCTGCGATGACGCCGAAAGCGCGTTTGCCCTGTTGCGACAGCAGCCAGTGGATTTGATCCTGATGGACGTGAGTATGCCCCGCCTCAACGGCATCGAAGCCTGTCGTCTCCTCAAGGGCCAGCCGGAATTCCACGATATTCCCATCATCATGGTCACCGCCAGCGTCGAAGTCTCCAACCTGGAATCAGCCTTTGAGGCGGGCGCCACTGATTACATTGTCAAACCGCCCCACCAGGTTGAACTGCTGGCCCGCGTGCGTGCGAGCTTGCGCCTCAAGTACGAGACCGACCAGCGCAAAGCCAGAGAAGTGGAACTGCGGCAGGCCCTGGCCTCTCTAGACGAACAACACCGGTTGCTGCGGCTAGAGCAGGAAAAGTCCGAGCGCCTGTTGCTGAACATCCTTCCCAAACCGGTGGCGGAGCGTCTTAAACAGGGGCAGCAGGTGATTGCTGATGATTTTCCGGCGGTGACGGTGCTGTTTGCTGATATTGTGGATTTCACGTCACTAGCGGCGCGGATGCCCGCCCAGGAGGTGGTAGCCCTGCTGAACGCGGTGTTTTCCCGGTTTGACCAGTTGGCGGAACGGCATGGCCTGGAAAAAATCAAAACGATTGGGGATGCCTACATGCTGGTGGGGGGCTTGCCCACGCCTCGACCCGACCATGCCGCCGCAGTGGCCGCCTTCGCCTTAGATGTCCTGCAGATGCTGCAGGCGGACGAGCAGACCAGACAACTGCTGCGGGTGCGCATCGGGATGCACTCGGGGCCAGTGGTGGCGGGCGTCATTGGCACCAAAAAGTTCATCTACGACCTGTGGGGGGATACGGTCAACACCGCCAGCCGGATGCAAATGGTCGCAGCGCCCAACACCATCCAGGTCTCGGAAGCCACTTACCACCTGCTCAAGGCGGACTTTCTCCTGCAGGAACGGGGCGTAGTGCCGGTCAAGGGCAAGGGCGAGATGCGAGTGTACTACCTGCTAGGTCGTCGCTAGGGCGTCAAGGGAATCTGGGCCAAGGCCGCATCCAGGGCCAGGGCATCGGGATAACGCTGGCTGGGGTCTTTGGCTAGGCAACGCCGGAGCACCGCCAGCAACGGTTGACCCTCCAGCCAGGGCAAGGGCAGAGGTTCCTGGTGCTGGTGAGCGTCGCACCAGGCGTGAAAGGTGGCCGTGTCGCCACAGGGATAGGGGTAATGGCCGGCAATCAACCGGTAGAGCAGCACCCCCAAGCTATAGACATCGGCGCTCGGTTGGGCGGTCCCGCCGCAGAATAGTTCGGGGGCGGTGTAGGGTAAGCTGGCGCGGCTGGCCCCCAGCGTAGTATTCGCCGTGGTTTCGTTGATCCAAGGCGTGAGACCGAAATCCAAGATTTTCACCAGTTCATGGCCGCCACTGGGGAGACCCGTGGGAATGAGAAAGATATTTGCGGGTTTCAGGTCCTGATGCACCCACCCCTGCTGATGGGCTGGCGCCAATCCTTGGCAAATTTGCCGCACCAGATGCACCGCTTGGGACACCGCCAGGCGGGGGTGTTCTCGCAACCGTTGCTGGAGACTGCAGCCCGGGAAATACTCCCGCACATAGAACAGAAATCCTTCATGGGTCAACCCAAAATCCAGGATTTGCATTAGGTGCAAGCTGTTGAGGGCCACGTAACGCTGGACCTGGGCTGCAAAGGTCTGCAGGAGTTCCTGGCGACGCTGGGGTGATGGCGTTAGCTTGAGTACCCGCACCACCACTGTCTTACCCACCCGCTGGTCCTGGGCAGCGTACACCCAGCTCAATTCGTCCTGGCTAAGCAAGTGCGCTGTGACGTAGCGGCCCTGGGGGTCAATCACGCTTGCCAGGGGGCGAGACGAACGCCGTCGCCAAACGGCTAAGGGACGGGGCAATCCCCACCAGACCCCCATGCCGCTCAGAGCGTAGGCGACCAGGGGAGCCACCAGCGGTATCCAGCCGCCCGCCCAGCTTGCCACTAGCGTCGTACCGAGCAGGAGACCGGTCGCCGCCAGGGGTTCGGGACCCCACCGCCGTTGGGCCCGCCACCCGATGCCGGCACCCACACTGCTCCAAAGCAGCAACCACAGTCCTTGCCCCCACAGGGGCCAGCTCCAGGGCCAAGATTCGCCCGCTAGCACCGCTTGCAGCACCTGCGCCGTCGTCTGGGCGTGGAACTGCACCGACGGCAACGGCCCCAGCGGCGTCAGCACCGGCTTTTCGGTCCCTTCGGCATAGCCCACCAGCACCACCCGCTGGCGCAGCGGTACCGGCGTTGTGCCCTGGAGCACTTGGGTCATGGTCACCACCGGCGCGAGGGAGCTTGGACGCCGGTAACGCAGTAGCACCTGATATCCCGCCGCATCCAGTCGGCGATAGGCGGCGCTGTAGGGCGTCAAGGACGGCATCACTGTCCGCTGGATTTGCAACTGCTGCTGGGGCGTCACGCGCAAGGGATAGCCCTGCTGTTCCAAGTAACGCAACGCCGTCAGAAACCCCAGGGCATAACGCGCCGGACAGGTGCGGGCTGGCGGCTCGGGCGAGGGTTGGACGTACAACACCTGGCGGCGCACCACCCCATCTGCATCCGGCACCACATCGGCAAAACCCACCACCGCCACCGGCTCCTGCAATCCCGGCGGCGGCAAGATGCCCCGTCCCTGCTCATCCGGCAAAAAGCACGTGAGCACGATATGGCCCTGGGGCGCCTGGGCCCGTTGATTCACCAATTGCACCAACCGCCGTTGCGCCCGTCGTTCCCCGACCGGCACATCTCGGATCACGTCCACTCCGACAACCGCCGCCCCTTCCGCCAGTAACTTGCGCAGCAGGCGTTCCAGGTCCCTATCGGTGATGCGCGCTCGTTGCCCCAAATCCGCCGGCGTCAGGGCCACAATCACCAGCCGTGGTTCCGGCGGCACTGGGAGATGCCCTCGCAGGCGCAGGTCATAGGTCCAGGTCTCCAGACGCGTGAAGCCGCCCGCCATGTCCACCAGCCCAACGGCTATGGTGACGCCCGCCACTACGCCCCCCAAGCGCAGCCTCGTTAGAACCGTTGCCACTGTTTCTGCAACTCCGCCAGCACCGCCGACTGGGGCATAGGAAGTTGTTGCACAGGGGGCGTGGCCTGCACACCCGGAATCCCCTGCGCCCAAGGGCTACCCGGCACCTGCTCAACCGCCAGCTGAATGACTGGCCGAAAGCCCTGTTGCACAAACACCTGTTGCTGCTCCGGCGCCCGCAAAAAGGCGATGAACGTTTCCGCCGCCCGCGCCAGTAGCGGAGAGACCCGTCGCCGCACCACCACAGCAGTAGAAACCGTCGCCACCGTTGGGCTGAAGTAATAGATTCGGTAGCCCTGACCCTGGGCGACCTGGGCCTGGGGCCAGCGACTCAGGGCAATGCTTTCGTAGACCACCGCCACATCCCCTTCGTTCGGCCCCTGGCTGATGAATTCCTCCAGTAGCAGGTCCGTGGACCGAGGGGGGCGATAGACCGAGGGTTTGAGCAATCGCAGCAGTTCGATTACCGGCGGGCTGTTGACATTGCTAGGAGTCAAGGGCTGGCCCAGCACCTGTTGCGACCAGAGCGCCAAGGTCAACTGGCCACTGTTGGAGCGTAGGGGGTCGGTCATGCGGAAGTCAAAACTCCCCCAGGCTGCTGGCCCACCCATCGCCGCCCATTGCCGTGCTCGCAGGGCTTGGGCCACCCGCTCCCAGTCAAAGCGTCCCTGGGGAAACAGCACCCGCCCACGCTCTGGCCAGGCAATCCCCACCATAAAGGTCGAAGCAATCGGCTGCGGTTTGCTCAAAAAAGGCTCGGTGTTTTCTCGCGCCCGCCAATCTTGCACGAGTTTTTCCAAAATTTCCTGATTCGCTGGGATCAAAATCGTGGGATGGAACCCCGCAAACGTGTCGTCCAAATAGTTATTCGCCAGCTCCTGAGAGCCTTGGAAATGGAGTTCCAGTCGGATGTTAGGTTGCTGCTGTTCAAAGCGGGGGCGGAGCACCTCCAGCACCTGCCGCAATTCCGTACCCGCAACAACAACCAGCGTTTGGGAAACCCCTGGCAACGGTGCCCAGGTCAATATCAAACCCGCCGCCAAGATCCCCAAGGACAACAGCGTACGACGGCGCAATTGTTTCTGGTTGGGCAAGCGGGGGGTCATGGCCCATTACCCTGTTGCTACCCCCAGTTTAACGCTGCGGCCAAGGCATGACCGCGCCGCGGTCCACTTCTCGCGCCACCCGCACCAGCAGTCCCGCCAATAGAAAACTGGCTAGCAGCGAATTCCCCCCGTAACTGAAAAACGGCAACGGCAATCCCGTCGTCGGCAGCACGCCTGTCGCCACGCCAATATTCAACAGCGACTGCCCCACCAGCAACACCGTTGCTCCGAGCGCCACTAGTCGCAGAGCTGGTTGGGTTTCCGCCAGCAGGGCCACTCGCAGACCCCAGCCCCCATAAACCAGCAAAAACATTAACAGCAGCAAACTCCCTACTAGTCCGAACTCCTCCGCAAATACCGCAAAGATAAAATCCGTGTGTTGGATGGGCAGGAAAAACAACTTTTGTTGTGACATCCCTAGCCCCATGCCCCAGAGGCCCCCCGACCCGACGGCCAGCAAGCTCTGCACCAGTTGGTATCCATGCCCAAGCGGATCGGCCCACGGATTGAGAAACGAAACCACCCGTTGCCGCTGGTAATCCCTCAACAT
This sequence comes from Gloeomargarita sp. SKYB120, assembly GCA_025062155.1. NCBI lineage: Bacteria > Bacillati > Cyanobacteriota > Cyanophyceae > Gloeomargaritales > Gloeomargaritaceae > Gloeomargarita > Gloeomargarita sp. SKYB120. The sequence goes on from JANXAM010000007.1 coordinate 51,425, forward strand.
CAAACTCACCCCCGCCAGAGCTGCTCCCGCCACCGCCGTTGTCCCCAGGTAAAACCAGGGCAAGCCCGCCACCAACGCCAGTACCCACAGGGTCATTCCCATGAGTCCCGCCATGCTCAAATTGGGCTGGAGCAGGGTCATCCCCACCAGCAGGGCAAACACTCCCAGCCAGCACAATCGGGCCGGCCCAGGGCAATAAAACCAATTGGCAAACAGGCGGCTGCTTTGCAGGATGAGAAAGGGTTTGACCAATTCCGACGGTTGTAGCAACAAAGGTCCCAGCGCCAGCCAGCGACTTGCTTCATTCACCTCCGTTCCGTGGGAAAGGGTCAACCCCATCAGCACGGCACACACCAGCAAGCCTGGCCCAGCGATGCGCCACCACCATTTCAGCGGCATCCGCAACACGGCGCTGTAACCCAGGACCCCCAACACCGCCCAGGCCACCTGCCGTTTGATGTAGTAGAGTCCATCGCCGTGGTCTGCCAGGCTCATGGGCAACGACGCAGAAAACAGCACCACCAACCCCACCGCCAGCCACAGAAACGTCAGTCTTTGTAACCAGCGGGCTGACGCCGACCAAGAGGCCACTTCCGGGTCTGCAAACGGCAAAAACCAGCGCCGCAATTCTTCGACCATACGCCCAATAGGCCAACTGGTCTCTACTCTAAATTGAGATTGGCGCTCCCTAGCCAGGAGACGCCACGAACCTAACAGCGTTTCGTCGGCAAGGGGCCTATCGCCAGCCAAACCGTACTGGAAATGACTTTAGTTTTATAGGTATAATGAAGGCATAGCGGTATATTAACCAAAATTTAACAAACGTAGGGGCAGGGCGATGATAATCAAGGGTGCGGGCGTCCGGTCGTTGGAAGAGGCCCTCCAGCGGTGTCAAGCGTTAGGGATGCGGTTGAGTCAACAACGGCGGGCGATTTTGGAGTTGCTGTGGCAGACAGGAGAGCACTTGTCGGCGCGGGAGATTTACCACCGGTTGAACGCGCAGGGGCAAGACATTGGCCATACGTCGGTGTATCAAAACTTAGATGCGCTGGCGTCGCAAGGGGTAATCGAGTGCATTGAGCGGGCAGACGGGCGGCTGTACGGTAGCGTGAGCGAACCCCACAGTCATGTGCATTGTTTGGATACGCAGCAGATTCAGGATGTGTGGGTGGAATTGCCGCCGGAGTTGATTGCCCAGGTGGAGCGGGAAACAGGCACGAAAATTACCCATTACCGGATTGACTTTTTTGGATACCGGCAAACTAATCCACCAAGCGAATTGGCCCCTGCAACTCCCCGCGCAGAAATTGGGTGAGATAGGGGTTGTCGCTGGTGTCTAACTCGGCAGGGGTGCCTTCCCAGCGAATCTGCCCGTCATAGAGCAACAAAATCCGGTCAGCGGCGCGGCGAATTGTGCTTTCCTGGTGGGTGACCACGACGTAGGTGGCGGCATGTTGGACGGACTGTTGCAAATGGCGCATCAGGTCTTCGATCCGGTGGGCGGCAATCGGGTCTAGACCGGCGGTGGGCTCGTCGTAGAGCAAGATATCTAGGTCATCTTCGGGATTATCCGGGTCTTCAATAATCGCCCGCGCCAGCGCCACGCGCCGCCGCATCCCCCCCGAAAGTTCTGCCGGATAGCGGTCGCTGATGTCCTTGAGACCCACGCGCTCCAGACTTTGTTCCACCAGTTCTTGGATGCGCTCAGGCGACAACCGGCTGTGTTCGATTAGCAAAAAGCCCACATTCTCGGCGACGGTGAGGGAATCAAACAGGGCGGCTTCCTGGAATACCATGCCGATGCGAGCTTTGCTTTTTTCTCCTTCGGTTACCAGGACTTGGGGCTGCCCCTTGACCCAAACTTCTCCCGCATCGGGGACCATTAACCCAGCAATGAGCCGCAATGTAGTGGACTTGCCCGCGCCGGACGGCCCGATGATAGCCACAGCTTCTCCGGGATACACGGCTAAATTCACGCCATTGAGGACAGGACGGCCACCTAACGTTTTGTGAACGTTCCGAAACTCAATGATGGGTTGAGGCATAGAACAGGAGAGTGACTGTTCACACTATATCCCTTTTTCTGGCTCTCGCCGCAGGTCAATGTCTATGTTCGGCGGAACAGGTCATCGCCGGATTAACCTTGAAACTAATTCGTTGGTCACGGTTGGGGTATGGCAACTCGGCTCACACTGACCCAGTACCATGAGATGATTCGCCAGGGGAAATTTACGCCAGGGGAGCGCGTGGAACTCATTGCTGGTCAATTGCATCCCATGCCACCCAAAGGCACCCGCCACGCTGTTTGCTGTACCCAGCTCTTGCGATTGCTCATCCCCTTGTTGCCGGCTGGGTTACTGCTGCGTTGCCAAGACCCGATTACATTACCAGGGGATAACGAACCGGAACCGGATATAGCGATTGTGAAACATGACGTTTATCTCCAGCGTCACCCTACGCCGGCGGAGATTCTGCTAGTGATAGAAATTGCCGACACATTGCTGGAGTACGACCGCAGCATCAAAGCGCCTTTGTATGCCCAAGCGGGGATTCCCACCTACTGGCTGGTGAATTTGGTGGACAATCAACTGGAGGTTTTCAGTCAGCCCATACCGAGCGGCTACCAACAAAAAACGATTTACAACCGTACCCAAGTCGTGCCTTTTTTCACCACACTGATTGCCTGTGCTGATTTCTTGCCGTCATCTGAGCTAGGCTAAGCTAACCTAGAGCTAATTCGTTGGTTCTGCAGGGCCAAGACGCATGACGGCGCAACTAACGTTGGCTCAATACCATGAGATGATTCGCCAGGGGAAATTTAGGCCGGGGGAGCGCGTGGAACTCATTGCTGGTCGCTTGCATCCCATGTCACCCAAAGGCACCCGCCACAGTGAATGTTGCCGTCGGTTATTGCATCTGTTGCCACCCTTGTTGCCCCCAAACACGTTATTACAGTGTCAAGACCCGATTACATTACTAGGGGACAGCGAACCCGAACCAGATATGGCCATCGTGAAAAATGACGTTTATCTCCAGCGTCACCCTACACCGGCAGAGATTTTGCTAGTGATTGAAATTGCCGATACATCTTTGGAGTATGACCGCACCATCAAAGCGCCTTTGTACGCCCAAGGGGGGATTCCCACCTACTGGCTGGTGAATTTGGTGGACAATCAACTGGAAGTTTTCAGCCAGCCTGGACCACACGGTTATCAGCAGCAAACGATTTATACGCCTGACCAAACGGTGCCCGTGTTTGAGACAGCCATCCCCTGCGCCGATTTCTTGCCGTAACGCCGCACGCTGTCCCGTTTACCCGTATCCTAGAAGATTGCTTCGTTATTCCTAAAAAGCGTATGAACTCGGTCACCCGCATCGGCTCCCGCCAAAGTCAACTGGCTTTGATCCAAACCCACTGGGTCCGCGACGAACTCCAAAAGCATTACCCTGAGCAGGCATTTCCCATCGTGACGATGACCACCCAGGGGGACAAGATTCTGGATGTGGCGCTGGCAAAAATTGGGGATAAGGGGCTATTTACCAAGGAACTGGAGCAGGCGCTGTTACGGCACGAGGTGGATTTGGCGGTGCATTCCCTGAAAGATTTGCCGACGCGGATGCCGGAGGGGTTAGTCCTGGGGGCCATTACCCAGCGCGAGGAACCCCGCGATGCCCTGGTGCTGCATCCCCGCTGGCAAGGAAAGACCCTGGCAGAACTTCCCCCTGGCGCTGTCATTGGTACATCGTCTTTACGGCGGCTGGCCCAGTTGCGGCACCGGTTTCCCCATCTCACTTTCAAGGACATCCGGGGCAATTTGAACACACGCCTGCAAAAGCTCGACCGGGGAGACTACGACGGCTTGATCCTGGCGGTGGCGGGCTTGCACCGGATGGGCTGGGCTGACCGGATCAGTGAAGTGCTAGACCCAGACATTTCCCTGTACGCGGTCGGGCAAGGGGCCTTGGGTGTCCAGTGCCGCGCGGGGGATGAACGGGTGCTGGCGCTTTTGCAAGTGGTGCATCACCGGGAGACGGCGCTGCGCTGTTGGGCGGAACGGGCCTTTTTGCGGCAACTCGAAGGGGGATGCCAGGTACCCATTGGCGTGCATTCCCAACTGGTGGGGGATGAGTTGACCCTGAGCGGGGTGGTGTTGAGCCTGGATGGGCAACAGCGGGTGTTTGGCACCCAAACGGCCAAAGTAACGACGGAAGCCGAAGCCCAGGCGTTGGGAGAATCCCTGGCGCAGACGTTGCGGGCGCAAGGGGCGGAAGCCATCCTGCAGGCCATCTTTGCCACGGTCGGGCGGAGCTGAACAGGTTGCCAGCCGGTCGGAGAAACCGCTAGAGTCTTGTGGGGGAGGACGAGGACCAGCGCGATGGTAGCAGTAGCAGTCTTGGCAGCGGGCAAAGGCACACGCATGAAGTCGGAGGTGCCCAAGGTGTTACACCCGCTAGCGGGAAAACCCCTGGTGGAGCGGGTGATTCGCAGCACGCAAGGGTTGCCAGTGGAACGATTGCTGGTGGTGGTGGGTCACGGAGCCGACCAGGTGCGCCAGGCGTTGGCCCATCTTCCCCAGGTGGAATTTGTGGAACAATCGCCCTTGCTAGGAACGGGCCATGCCGTGCAGCAGTTAGTGCCCTACCTGGAGGACTATACCGGCGATTTGCTGGTCTTGAACGGCGATGTGCCGTTGTTGCGCCCGGAAACCCTGGTGCAGTTGTGGGAGACCCACCAGCAGGGGAACTACGCTGTCACGTTGCTCACGGCGTTGCTGGCGGATCCAACGGGCTATGGGCGGGTGATCTGCGACGGCCAAATGCAGGTGAGCGCCATTATCGAAGACCGGGACTGCACGCCAGCCCAGCGACAAAACCAGCGGGTGAATGCGGGGATTTACTGTTTCCAATGGCCCAAACTTCGGGACGTGCTCCCCCGTTTGACCACCCAGAACCAGCAGCAGGAGTATTACCTGACCGATGCCATCCAGTGGCTCAAACCGGCGCGGGCGGTGGATATGCAAGACAGCACGGAAATTTTGGGGATTAACGACCGTAAACAACTGGCGGTGGCGACCCAACTGTTTTATGAACGGTTGCGGGATGAATGGCTGCGCCGGGGTGTGACGATGATTGACCCGGACAGCGTCACGATTGAGGACGAGGTGGAACTGGCGCCAGATGTGGTGATTGAACCCCAGACCCATTTACGCGGGCGGACGGTGATCGGGGCGGGTAGCCACATTGGACCCAATTGCTGGCTGGAAAACAGCATAGTCGGGGAGAAAGTGCGCATCTGGTACTCGGTGGTGACCAATAGCGTGATTGCTGCAGGGTGCCAAGTGGGGCCGTTTGCGCATCTGCGGGACCAAACCCAGGTGGGTGAACACTGCCGGGTGGGGAACTTTGTGGAAATGAAAAAAACCCAGGTGGGGCCGGATTGCCGAGTCGCTCATTTGAGTTACCTAGGAGATGCCCAACTGGGAACGCAGGTGAATGTAGGCGCCGGCGCCATTACCGCCAATTTCGACGGGCGAGATAAGCATCCAACGGTGATCAAGGACGGTTGCAAGTTGGGGGCCAACTGCGTGCTCGTCGCGCCGGTGACCTTGGGCGAGGGCGTTACAGTGGCGGCGGGGTCGGTGGTGACGGAGGATGTTCCGGCGGATGCGCTGGTGATTGCCCGGGCGCGCCAGGTGGTCAAACCCGGTTGGCGACCCCCCTACTTGCGCAATACGGCCCATGACGGCAGCAACTAAGGGACGCTTGTATCTAGTGGCGACCCCCATCGGCAATTTGGAGGACATTACCTTGCGGGCGCTGCGGGTGCTCCGGGAAGTGGACCTAATCGCCGCCGAAGACACCCGTCACACTGGCAAATTGCTCCAGCATTTCGGCATCACGACGCCCCAGCTGAGTTACCACCAGCACAACCAGCGACAACGACAAGCGGAACTGCTGGTTCGCCTGCACGCCGGGGCCCAGATTGCCCTGGTGACCGATGCGGGGATGCCAGGCATTAGCGACCCCGGTCAGGAACTGGTCCAAGCCTGTATCGAGCAGGGGATTCCCGTTACACCCATTCCCGGCTGCAACGCCGCTATCACAGCCCTGTGTGCCAGTGGCTTGCCGACAGATTCGTTCCTATTTCTGGGTTTTCTACCCCCCAAGGAAACGGCTCGTCGCCGGGTTCTAGAGCAAGTACGAGCAGTCGAAGCGACTCTCATCTTCTATGAAGCCCCCCACCGGTTAGGTGCGAGTTTGGCCACCATGGCCGATGTTCTCGGCAGGGAGCGGTGGTGTGTGATTGCCCGCGAGCTGACTAAACTCCACGAGACATTTTGGCGGGGAACCCTGCAACAAGCCGCCGAGGCGTTTCAGGCGTCTCCCCCACGAGGAGAGATCACAGTAGTGGTGGCCGGCGCGGCACCCCGTTGCTCACTACCCCTGGAGCAAGTGCAACCAGAAATTGAACGTTTACTGGCCCAAGGATGCAGTTGCCGAGAAATTGCCCAGCAGTTAGCGGAAACCACCGGTTTACCCAGGCGTACACTGTACCAACTGGCCTTGACGTGCGACCGGCGGGGGAGTTGACGGCAGGGGTGGTTCCTGCTATGTATGAAGCACGGCTCCGGCGCCCCCGTTTATGTTGATTGTCAAAGCCTGGTATTTGGATTACCCCTTGCTCCCGGAGGATGTGGAACAACGGCCCCCCACCCTACGGTTGAGCAAAAAGAGCTTGCTCAAGGCGGCGTTTCGGGGCTTTTTTGTGGATGATGCACAAGCCGTCCAGCAAGCGGCGTGGTTTCGGGCGTTTTTGGCTGGGGAAAAAGTCGAGTTTTACCTAGAAGGGAGCGGCACCTACACCCTGGCGAACATGGACCTGGTCAGCCGCGAGGTGTATCTCGAACGCTCGGAAATGCCCCCTGCTTTTCCCCCCTTGATTTTCTTTTGCGACCAGACCGACTACCCCGACAGCAGTACCCAAATCAGCCAGGCTTTGCATCAAGTGGTGGGCAAGCTCCAGACCCAGCACCGTCTCAAACCCAAAATCCGCATTGAACGCCCGGCGCGGCTCCCAGATGGCACGGTGCGCTTGGATACGGATGTGCGGCGATTGATCCGGCAGTCGTTGGTCGTGATTGCCGACACCACCCTGATCACCTGTGTCAACGGCAAAGGGTTTCCCAGTCCCGAGGTATGCCTAGAGGTCGGCTACGCGCTGGTCTCTAAAAAGCCCTACCAGATCAAGCTGGTGCAATGGCCGTCGCCGGAGCCGGCAGCACAGGACGCCCTGTTCCCCTTTAGCATCAGCGATGAGTTGCGGTTGATGCCCCGCAATGCGGCTGAGTTGGCCCGGCAGCTGGAACAGGAATTGACGGACGTGTTCAAACGATTTCGTCTGTTGTGAGGGAGGAACAATGACAGTGCGTTTTGTGCCGGTGGTGCTCGCTGGGGGCAAAGGGGAACGCTTCTGGCCCTTGAGTCGCTACGACAAACCTAAGCAATTTCTCTCGCTCGATGGCAGTGGCCGGACGTTGCTCCAGAACACCGTGGCGCGCTTTCCCGATTGGGCGGAAGCGGTGTGGGTTATTACTCGGGCCAGTCTCGTGCCCCTGGTGCGCGAACAATTGCCTGATGTAGCACCTGAACGAATCATAGGGGAACCGGAACCGCGCGATACCGCACCGGCAGTGGCCTGGATGACGTGGGAGTTACAGCAGCGGTATGGCCCGGAAACGGTGGTGGGTATTTTCCCAGCGGACCACTGGATTCCCGACGTGGCAGCGTTTCAGCACACCCTTGCCCAAGCGGTGGACGTGGCGGCCCACACCCAGAGCATTGTCACGCTAGGGATTCAACCCACGCACCCGGCGACTGGTTATGGCTATATCCAACGGGGAGAACCGGTGACCGGCGGGGCCTATCGTGTCCAGCAGTTTACCGAAAAGCCGGATGTAGCCCAGGCGGTGCAGATGCTGGCCACCAGCGAGTACTACTGGAACGGTGGAATGTTTATTTTTCCGGCGGGGGTGATGTGGCGGGAATTGACCCAGTACGCGCCTGCGATTGCCCAACCCTTGCAGGAACGTGGGATAGCCGCCTACGGGGAGTTGCCCAAGATCAGCATTGACTACGCCGTGATGGAACACACCCAGCGGGCGGTGGTGTTACCGGTGAGTTTCCCCTGGGATGACCTGGGAGACTGGCGCAGTTTGGAACGGTTACCCACTCGCCCCTTGCCCATGCAACACGTGGATTGGCAGAGCACTGGCGTCCAAGTGTACAGCACTAATCCCCAGGAACTGGTAGCCACGCTGGGGTTACAAGATGTGATTGTTGTTCGCGATGGACCGGTGACCTTGGTGGTGGCCGCCGACCGCACGCAGGAGATGAAAAAACTACTGGCCCACTTGCAGGCCCAAGGCTACGGAGCCTACCTGTGAGTTACTTCTCCTCCCTGCGCACGCTGGGGTCAATGCGGGGCGGTTCGCGGAAAAAGATGGCGAAAAAGATTACACCCAGAGCGCCCACCAGCAGTACGGTGTAGGTCAATGCTTCCATAGCCACCTCGTCGTGCGTCTGTTCTTATTTTAGGGGGGCAAGGTCATCCCCTGGCGAAGCTGTTGCGTGTCCTGGAGATAGGTGGTCAAGGCCGGCAGGTCCTGCTTTTCCACCATCTGGATGATTTGGCTCAACTCCGCCAGGTACCGGCGCAATCCCTGGAGCAGATATTCCCGGTTGAACTGGGCCAAACACACACCCAGCTCAGGATTACCGCCCCCCACGCGCGTCGTATCCCGCCACCCTGGACCGGCCAGTTGTTGGGCCAGGCGAGCCACCTGGGGGTCCGATTCCTGGGCACAGGCCGCAATGAGTGCAGCACTCACCCAAATAGGTAGATGGGAAATCCAGGCGACTGCCCGGTCGTGGGTCTCGGCATCGCAAATCAACACCTGGGCGTCGAGTTCGGTCACCAACTGCTCCAACCGCGCCAATTGCTGGGCATTGGTCTGCGGGGTGGGCGTGAGTACGTAGGGCCGTTGCCGAAAGAGTCCCGGTTGCGCCGCCTCTATGCCTTGTTGTTCAGTGCCCGCCATCGGGTGCCCACCGATAAATCCGGGCCACAGGGGCGTCAGCGTGCGGACTAGGGGAGCCTTGACCGACCCCACATCCGTTAAAATGGCGTCAGTGCGTAGGTAGGGGCAGAGCGCCTGGGCGACCGGCACCATTTGATGCAAGGGCACGCACAGCACCACGACGCGACAGGTGCTCACCAGGGATAAATCGGTACCGCCTCGGTCAATTGCCCCCCGTTCCAAGGCTAGGGCGACGGTTTTTGCTTGCCGGCTGACGCCAGTGACGGTATGCCCAGCCCGTTGCCAGTCGAGGGCTAAGGACCCTCCAATCAGCCCTAACCCGACGATACCAATGTGCATCGCCCCGGCAGAGTAGCATGGACATAAAACACTCTAGCGGAATGTTAGAAGTTGAAGTCCACCAGCGCCTGCGGTCCCTGTTACAGACCCAACCGCTCCCGGCCTGGCCACACCATTTGACCTTGGCCCGGCTCGTCACACGCGCCTTGCGTCTAGGTCCGAGTACGGTGCTGGAAGTGGGGGGCTTGGCCGGTGTGCAGGGCCACTATCGCCTGGGGTATCTAGCGGCGGCGCTGCTGTGGCCTGGTCCGGTCATGTTGGTGGCTCCACCAGCGGTACAACAGCGGTGGTTGCAGGTGGAACTGCCCCGGCTCCACACCTGGTTGGGCGTCCAAAAATCGCTGTACCGTTACCCTCAGGTCCAGGGCAAGCCGGCAGAGGGATTGATCCTGGTAACGCCGGACCACTGGGTGAAACTCCTGCTGGCCAGAACATCTCCCTGGCTGGAATTGCCCACCATCGTGGATGGTCTAGATGAGTTAGAGACCTGGGCGGAAGCCGTATTGACGCATCACGTGCCGCCGGAGCAGTGGGATGAATGGGTCTGGGCGCAACCCCACCGAGCTGAACTGATCCGCGAGACCCAAATGGCCTTGACCCAATCCCTGTTGCGTCATCCCCCCAATCCCTACGAGCAGTGGTTGTTGACCGAAACGGAGCAGGCATGGCTGGCGCAGGTGTGGCCTCCCTGTCATCCCGACTGGGTGCGCTGGGTGACGCTGGAACGGTCGCTAGAGCGGTTCACCTGTCACTGTTCGCCCCTGTGGCCCCTGGCAGAATTGCTACCTTACTGGCCCCAACGGCCCTGGGTGGGTCTCGGGATGGCTCTACGCAGTGTGACGTTGCCGCCGGTGACGCGCTGCCGGTTTGGTCCCCACCCGCGGGATGAAGTCCTGCATTTGTATGCGCCAGGCCATTTACCGCCTCCCAACCACCCCCAGTTTTACAGTGCCCTGCGCCAGGAGTTGTACCGCCTATTGCCCCAGACCTCAGGTTTAGTGGTGATTGTGGTAGATGAACAACCCCTGCAAACCCAACTAGCCGTGATGCTGGCCGCCGAATTCGGCTCGCGGGTGCAACGGGAACGGACAGCGCTCGAGGAAAACGGCATTCTCATCAGCGGTTGGCAATTTTGGCAAACCCACCAGGAACGGTTGCCGACGCCCGCCCTGCTGGTCATTCCACTACTACCCATTCCATCGCGGGAACAACCCCTGGTGGCGGCCCGTTTGGAAGCCCTCCGGCAGCAAGGGCGAGACTGGTTTCGGGAGTATCTGTTGCCCCAGACTCTGGACCGGCTTCAGCGGGCGGTGGCGCCTGTACGGGGTGGACGCGTTGCTCTGCTCGATAGTCGTATCTGTCACCGCAGTTACGGAGCGGCAATCCTCCAGGCCCTGGAACCCTTGATCCGCTATTCTCGCTTGAGCGCTTTCATCGGCGATGAGTACCGATAGTCCTGTAGCGGTGGATGAAGGTCCCAGGGCAAAGCCCCTTGATTGGTGTTCCCATAGCTAAAATCACAAAACTTGACATAAGCTACGGATAGTTTCATTGACCAAGGATTGCAGATTTTCGATTGGACTCACCTGTAACTTACGGACCTTTTGCTCAATCAATCGGGTTCAAATCTGGCGAATATCTAGGCAAATATATCAGCTCACACCCAGCCGCCTCCACCACTTGCCTAACCGCCGCCTGTCCATCACTATCTTTTTGCTAGGACCAATCGCTGGTCATAACCACTCCGTCAACCAAGCTAAAGCTCCCTATCCAGGTTAATGGCTCGATGAATCTCCCGAGATAATCACCACCCATCATATCCCACCCGCCTTCTTCCCATAATTACCCCAGCCATACTCATAAACTGCTCGCTGGTCAATGCCGGATTGGTCTATGTAAACGACTTCTTCCGACTTCACATCCTTCATTTTCTCGAGATATGCTTGCCGCTCTTGCTCGTCTTTTAAGCGCCCTACGAATCGTCATACTAGCCGCCATTTCCTTCTGGGTCAGACTGGAATTTGCTTCGACAAACTTGCGAAATTTATGACTATGCCCCTTTTGGTAAGCAATCACCGGTTTCAGACCATTATTTGAGCCAACGTTGCAAAGTGCGATACCCGATGTGAATCCCCCAAGACCGCTCCAATGGCTTTCTGACGTAAGTCTGTGCTGTAAGGCATAGACATCGCTCCGTAACCTATTAGCCTTGTTCTACGTCAGACTAAATGTTTTTAGCTATAGCTATTGCCCCAGGCCTGATGAATGGCAAGATGGAGTTAAAGGGTTTATAGCGTCAATGATGTCTTCTTCTTTATCGTGGGTATTGGGAACGGTTGCCATCCTATTTCCTATTGCAAATCCAGTGGGTGCCATCCCTGTCTTTTACAGTCTGACAGCGAATGATACTCACCGATACCGCTTGCGTCAGGCGCAAAAAACAGCTCTCAATGTGTTTATTATCCTGGCATTATTTTTGCTAAGCGGCAGGTTGATTTTAGACTTCTTTGGAATTTCCCTAGCTGTTGTGCGAATTGCTGGTGGGCTAATTGTTGCGCATACCGCTTGGGAAATGGTAACTTCTCAGCAGCGGCTAACGGTGCAAGAACATGCAGAGGCAGTGGATAAGGAGGATATTTCCTTTACACCAATGGCTGTGCCGCTCATTAGTGGGCCAGGCGCAATTGGGGTAATTATTAGCCTTTCCACACGCTGCCATTACTGGTCTGAATATCTCAGTTGTTTTCTGGGTATCTTCCTATTTAGCGTTATCCTGTATTTGTGTTTGGCGCTCGGTGAACCTTTGATGAAGCGATTGGGGCAAACGGGAATGGGGGCAATCAACCGCATTTTTGGGTTCCTGATCCTAGCGATTGCTGTGCAGTTGATTGCCGATGGAACAACGGAAATTCTGAAAACCGCTCTATGACTCCTACGCCTGCAACCAAGGCGTCAACACCAGCGCAACCATCACACCTAGCAGACCGCCCGCTAATACCTGGGCCGGCGTATGTCCTAGGAGTTCGTGCAACCGGTTTTGGTCTTGAAACTCCTGGTGTTCGCGGCGCAGGGTGTCCACCATCTGGTTGAGCAAGCGAGCATGGCGACTGGCAGCCAAGCGGACCCCTGAGGCGTCGTACATAACAATCAGCGCTACGACGACAGCAATAGCAAATTCTGGCCCATTCCAACCCCAGGTCTGACCAACGGCCACAGCTAAAGCGGCCACTAGCGCTGCATGGGAACTAGGCATTCCCCCCGATTGAATCAGGGTTTTGGGGTGCCATTGCCGCTGCTGCACTAGGGCAATCAGGGATTTCGTAGCCTGCGCTAATCCACAGGCCAGGAGTGCTACCAGCAGTACCCCGTTCCACGCCGCCATGGCCGTTGCTCCCGCCTTTGCCTTCTATCTTAATGGGTGCGGGCGACGATGAAATCTGCAAGCGCTTGCAGAGGAATCGCCTTGTCTCCCCAGGGGTCTAACCGGTTTTTGGCTTCATAAACCAGTTGTTCGGCTTGGCGACGGGATTCTTCCAGGCCCCACAGGCTGGGATAGGTCACTTTGCGAGCTTTTTGGTCTTTGCCAGTGGTTTTCCCCAGTTCTTCGGTAGTGCCGGTGATGTCCAAAATATCGTCCACAATTTGAAACGCTAAACCAATCTTCTGGGCGTAGTCGGTTAGCGCATCAATGAGATCTTGCCCAGCGCCGGCTAAAATTGCGCCGGAGACCACTGAAATTTCCAACAACGCGCCGGTTTTATGGGTGTGGATAAAATGCAGGGTTTCCAAGCTCACATCGGTTTTGCCTTCCGACTCCAAATCTACGACTTGGCCCCCAACTAGCCCAGTTGCCGCGACCGCATGGCCCAACCGCGCTACGACCTCTAACACGGCTTCGGCGGGCACTCCCCGCGTCTGTCGTACGAGCCACTCAAACGCATAGGCCAGCAATCCATCCCCCGAGAGAATGGCGATGGCTTCCCCGTAGATTTTGTGGTTGGTCAAGCGGCCCCGCCGGTAGTCGTCGTTATCCATCGCTGGCAGGTCGTCGTGGATCAGGGACATGGTGTGAACCATCTCCAGCGCACAGGCAGTCGGCATGGCCATTTCCACCGTGCCCCCCGCCAATTCACAACTGGCAAGACACAGGATGGGACGCAACCGTTTGCCGCTCCCCAGTAGCGAGTAGCGCATCGCCTCGTAAATCCGTTCGGGGTAACGCACGGGTATGGCCGCCGACAACGCTTCTTCAATCCACTGTTGCCGCTCCTTCAAGTACGCCGATAGGTCAAATTCGGCACGCTTGGCACTCACACCCGTCGCTTGACTCATAACCAACCCACAACGTTTGCCCTGATCGTAACTGATGAAGGGGGCGCTGGACTAGGAGGACATCATTAGGCAACAACGGTCACCTGATGGAAGCTGTCAAGCTCCATCAACTCTTCTATGTCCTGCTCAATATCGCGGCAAATGTAATCTAGCGGCAGGTCGTTAGGGTCAGTTCCGAAAGGATTCTCGATTTCAAGGGCAATTTCTTCTATGCCCAGTACCACAAACGCTGCAATGGCCGTCGCTGGGATCACTCCCCAACCGAGTTGGGATACTAGCCGAAACGGAAAGGACAAGCAGTATAGGATGAGGATGTGGCGTAAATGCACTGAGTATGCCAAAGGTTGTGGAGTGCTGAGAATACGCTCGCAAACGCCGGTGACATCGACTAACTCTGACAATAATCGCTCCAGGCTAGTGAACTGGTGAGGGGTCAAGCGCTGTTGCTGAAACTGCCAGCGCAGGTAGTCACTAATCCAGAAGGCAATGGTTAAAGGTTGGTGTTTCGTGTTGCTCAGCAGGACTAACCGGTCACGGCTAACCCACTTGCGCAGCTCCTGCAACGCCGATTGTCCTCGTAAGTGCTTTTTCAAAGCAATAGTGTAGGCAACAACCAAACGTAATACTTCTTCCTTCTTCAGCCGGTCAAGGGACGTCTGTTCATCCACCATGATGAGTAATTGTCGCGCCAGGTTCCGTGACGCATTGACTACGGTTCCCCAGGCTTTGCGTCCTTCCCAAAACCGGTCGTAGGCTGTGTTCGTACGGAAGATTAACAGTGACCCCACTACTACCTCTGTCGCTAAGGTCGCCAGGTGAAAGGGGGGTAGTTTAAAAATATAGGTATGAATTAGGACAACGACCCAGGCCAGAAGGCTGTAGAAGAGAACCCGTGGCAAGACATTCGGCAACACCGAACCGCGCCACGTGAAGACTAAATCCGCCGAATTTCTGCGCCGAACCATAGGACAGGTGAATCACTACATCTACCTAACTCCTTAGCTTATTTCCTAGTTCGGAGGTCATTGGGTGACGGTTGACTGGGTTGGGGTGTGATACGACGCAATACCAGCGCGTTGTGGATACGGCCACCGTTGACCAGCACTTGACCCCCCAGCACCAAGCCGGTGGAACTGCCGCCGTCTAAATTCAACGCCGAGACTGCCCCCAGTTCTTGCAAAATGCGCGTCCATTCTGTCAAGGTGGGACCTTGTTGCGCCTGCTCGCTGCCGCTAACCGTCACCCACAACCACCGGCCCTGGCGATTCACGGCTAAGCCACTGCGGGGCGCTCTTTGCCGGATGAAAAAGGGTTGAAATTGTTCCTGTTCAGCATTGAGCACCACCTGTCCCCGCTGGAGTAACAACGGCCCGGCTCCTAGGGCGTGGGGATAGTTTTGCAAGAGGGAGGGCGTCAATTGCTGGCGCAGTTGCACCGTCGCACCTGCAGGAAACTGTCGGTCTAACCCATTCAGGCCCCGTCCCACCAGCAGGTAACCATTCAAGGGGATAGGAATCAGCTCGCCGGTGACCACACCCACCACCCGGTCTTGTTCGATGCGAATCACTGTTTCGTTGGGCGTGAGCGGCGTGTAGTAAGCGCCCCAGTGAGCCGTGTACCGCGCGACACCCCGCTGCACAAAGCCAGAGTTGAGCGCTTGTAACACCAATGGCGTTTCTTGATTGACCCGTACCTGTTCCTGGAGTTGCGCCCGGCCAAACACCATCTGTCCCCGGTCGTTCCAAGCCGCTATCCCCCGCTGCAGGATGGGACTGCTGTACCATTGCCCTTCGACCCGGATGGCTCCTAGGGGTAACTGGGTCTGCCGGTTGAAAAATCCCCCGTTGATGGCGGCGACGCCCTGCGCCTGTTGAACCAAAGCCGGTAATGCCGCGAGTCCCGGTTGCCCCTGTGTGCTATCCCACACCGGTCGCATGGTGTACTGCTGGGGGTCAATTTCTAGCCAGGTGACGGGAAAGCCCTGCACTTGCCCCTGTCGCCACCGCAAGCCACTGGCCCACTGGATGTCGAGGTTCTCTGGGGTGCGGGGTTCAATCACCACACGGGGCGGGTCTGGCAAGGTCGTCGCCTGCATCGGCTGGTCAAAGGTCAAAACGGTGGCGCGGTCGCTGAACTGCACATCGGCAACTTGCTGGCGCAATTCACTCCGACCGGGCGCTAAAATCCGCACAACCGTCCGTTGCCCCAACGTCTGCACTTGGTAGGGAACCGGTCTATCCACATCCACTACCGTGCGACGGGCGCTCTGGCGAATGCCTTGAATTTGGGCTACTGGCGCAGTGATGGTCAGTTGATTGCCCTGCACCTGCACTTGCCAACCGACGGCGGCGAACAAGTCCGTCACATCCAGGTAGCGCCGCGTGAATTGGGGATGCCAGGACACCGCCAAGTTTTGTACGGGACTGAACCAGACCACCGCCTGTTCCTGGGGACGGCGATTGGACCGCAGGCGCATCCCCAACCGCTGGGTCAAATCCTGGTCGCTGATGGCGAAACGCAGCCGTCCTTGGGCATCCCGCCATTGTCGCCACGCTCCCACCCAGGTTTCCCCATTCCAGCTCAGCCGTTGTTCCAGCGGCGCGGGTTGGGGAACCGGTAACGGTACTTGCGCCCACATCACTACTCTTCCAAGTTCGCTACAGGAGATGATGTTACGGACGCGCTAGAAGTTGCCCATCACACCAATCTAGGACCCGATGCCAGGCCCACCAAGGGTCCGGGTCGTTTGCCAGCCATTGCCCTAGCCAACTGCTGTAGTAGCCCACATGACCGCCATCGTCCGTCAGCACCAGGTCCAGCGCTGGATTGGCAGCCGCCGCCTGTTCCAACTCAGGCAGAATCTCCGGCGCAAACAACGGGTCATCCCGGCTGTAGAGCACGAGCGTAGGGATGGTCAATTGGTCGAGAAACTGCAGGGGACTGCTAGCGGCGTAGTAATCAGCAACCGTTTGGAACCCCAGGCGCGGGACCACCAACTCCTGGTCAAACGTCCAAATGCTAGTGATGCGGTCAATTGCCTGGCGGCTGATGGCCTGGGGATGGGCTTGGTGCAATCGCAGCGCCTTGCGTTTCAGTTCCTGGGTAAGCAACTGTTCCACCAAGCGTCCTAGGGGCTGTTGTCTCAAGTGCTGCAACGAGCGGTGTGCATCCAGATTGGGGCAAACGGCGACAATTCCCCCGATGGATTCCCTTGGCAAGGGACGGCTTGCTTGCATCGCCGCCCAGCCCGCCCATAGGGCCAGTTGCCCCCCTAGCGAGTAACCCACAAACCAGTAGGGCGGTGGACAACCCAGACCTTGGGCCGCGGTGGCCAACGCCAGAAAGTCATACCCTTCCTGAAGGCCATCCGACGGCAAAGCGGGCGACAGCCATCCCGTTTTCCCCTGTCCCCGGCTATCGAACAACAGCACGGCATACCCCCGTTGCACAGCGCGATAGGCCAGCCAGTGCAAAAAACCCGGTTGACGCAAATCCCCAATCATGCCGTAGGTGGCAACCAGCGTTCCCTTCGCCTGGGTTGGCTTTGCCCACAGACCAAACAGCGGTACACCCCCATCGCCCGTAAACACGTGTTCCCGGTAGGCAAGTCGGGGCGTGAGCCATCCTGACGCTAGGGCTGTGAAAATCGTCATGGCCCAGCCATCGCGCAGCCACCAGGGCGGAATAAACATAGGCGCTTTCCAGCTTCCCTTGCCCATAAAATGAGTGGGGGAACCGCGTATTTCGATACGATGCCCCGATTATCCGTCAAATTGCAGGACTGGTTAAGGCAACCCGACCCCCCTGCCGCCATTACGGTACGGGACATCCTGGCCTACACCGGCGAAAGTTCGTGGGGCATGTTATTTGCCATCCTCTCGTTTCCGTCAGCGCTGCCCCTACCAGCGCCCGGCTATTCCACTCCCTTCGGCGCGTTGATTCTCATCTTAGCTGTGCAGTGGCTGGCAGGGCGGACGATTCCCTGGCTCCCCCCCTGGCTATTGCGCCGGCAAATCACCTGGCACAACTGGACCCGCTGGGTTGAGACCGGCATCCCCTGGTTGCAGCGCTTAGAACGCCTGACCTGTCCTCGCTGGGGCGTCATCCCTAAACGCGGTCATTGGGTGTTGGGGTGGCTTGTTGCTCTGATGGGCGTGTCCATGATTATTCCTTTGCCCGGCACTAATACGATTCCAGCGATGGGCATTTTCTGTATCGGGCTAGGCCTTATTGAAGGCGATGGCGTGTTTTGTCTGGTTGGCTCGCTGATTTCTCTAATTGGCGGCGCTATCACCACGTCAATCCTGTACGCCCTGTGGTTTGGGGGCAGCAATCTCATCGAATGGGTGAAATCCCTGATAGCCCGCTAGGGTTGGGGCTTCGCTTGGGGGCAGGTCAAGTTCTGGAAATCACAGGAATAAATCGCCGGTTCTTGCCAGCTCAGGGGAATTTCCAGTAAATCGCGCGTCCCGGTCAACCCCTGGCCGATAAATAGCAGCAACGCCAAGCAATTCAATGTCACATGAATCTTGCGCCAGGTATTCGTCCGGTCTTGATAAATATCCGGCAAGATGGCTAGGGAGAAAATCATCAACAACGCCGCCGTCAACCCGTAGTAATAGTGGGACACCCACCATTCAAACCCGCGTCGCCACACGCCGTCTTGCGCACCTAAAACCACCAATCCCACTCCCGTTAACGTAGCAAACACCGCCCGCCAGACCCGTTTTTGGGCATGATAAAGCGCTACGAAGGCCGCCACTGTAGCAATGAAAAACAGCCCGATTAAAATCACTTGGGTTGGGTTTTTCGTCCAGATGTTGTTCTTAACAATGTGGCGGCCAATGGGAATCATAATGCCGGCCAACGTGACGCCTACCACCGTTCCCGTCAACCACCGTCCCAACCGAGCGTGTTCCGGCCCTACCACTGGTGGAATTTTGCTTTCATGGCCCTGCTGGACTTGTCGGCGTCGTTGCCAGGTTTGCCAGGCCAAGTGGGTCACCATCCCCACCAAGGGAAATACCAGCACCACCGCCAGCGTGGGGTGGACAAGACGCAACCAGTCAAGGAGTTTCATAGGGTTCGAGCGACTGCAATACGCTGGTGCAAGACTTGGGGTTTACCCGCATTATATCCAGGGTTCAGGATGACTGACCTGCAGGGGAAGCGCTCTTGTATTCCCAGGTC
Organism: Gloeomargarita sp. SKYB120; assembly: GCA_025062155.1. Lineage (NCBI taxonomy): Bacteria > Bacillati > Cyanobacteriota > Cyanophyceae > Gloeomargaritales > Gloeomargaritaceae > Gloeomargarita > Gloeomargarita sp. SKYB120. Next base: position 70,384 of record JANXAM010000007.1, read on the forward strand.
ACACTCAAGATCTGACGTCAACTCAGCCACCCCGCACGGATGTTATAGCTAAGCTGCTTTAGTTTGTCAGAAAGAGGAGAGGAAACCCAAAGGCGGGGCCGTGCTCCGGGACTCAAGGGCTGACAACCATAGATGGCTTAGCTATAATCCCATTTGCAACACCTGCAAAAGTGCTATGCTATCGAGCCACAGGTCAGGGAAAATCCGGCTTTTGAGTACGCCCTGGCTATCCGGTTCTTGCCGTTGATATTCACCTGCATCCAGGATGAACCAATCGCTCTCCTGGTCTAGGGTCCGCCAGACGATATAATCTTGAACTTAATTGCGGGCATAGGCCTGTTTTTTCTCGTACAAGTCAATTGCAGCACTGCTGGCGGCAATTTCGACCACGAACTCCGGCGCCCCTTCGATAAAATCATCGGCGCTAATTGTGGCTTGGCGACCAGGAACCAATAAAACCACATCGGGTTGCACTTCATTGCGCTCATCCAACCGCACTATAGGTTCAACGGCTAGAACGACACCAGGAGTTGCTACTTTGCTAGGTTCACAAGAGACTAACCATATGGCTGTGGGGTTCCCCACAGGGGCGACGCCATGTACACTACCCCTTCAATCAACTCGGCTTTGACGCTCAGCACCGCCGCATAACGCCGTTCAAACTCGCTACGGGAAAAGGTGGCACCCGCTCAACCCGCTGAGCAATTTGCACAACACTACCCGCAGATGGCATGGTCGCTCCCCTAAGCTAGCATAGGGCCGGTTAGGTCAAAGACCCCTTGCGTTGTGAACGACCAGGCTTCGCTATAGCTGCAAACGTCGCGGTAGAGCCTGTGCCCAGGTCTGGTGCAACAGCGTCACAGGCAGGTCTATCAGTCGCTGCGTCTCTGTCCGGATCACCAGCGCCTCACCGCCAATAACACCCCAAAAGCCCCATTCGTTGGGCAAGTGTTCCCGTAAGTAAGTCTCCCAAGCAGGCTGAGCGTCAGGTGCAATCGTCACCCAGATGCGACTCCCACCTTCTTCAAAGAAAAACTCATCCCACCGCACCGCAAGGGGTGGCTTGACCGTGATTTGGACGCCACAGCCACCGGCAATCGCCATTTCCGCTAGGGCGATGACAACGCCACCATCGCTCACATCGTGGGCCGCCGTTATCCACCCTTGGGCAATCCCGTGCCGACAGGCCGCCTGCACCCGTTTTTCCCGCGCCCAATCCACCGCCGGCGGGCGCCCCGTTACCAACCCGTGAATCGCCGCCAGGTACTCTGAACCACCTAAGCCGCCGGTTGCCTGGCCCCAGGGCACGCCCAGAAGGTAGAGATAATGACCAGGCACCCACTGCATCGTACAGCACCGGCGGATGTCGGCGACGCGCCCCACCATGCCCACCACCGGCGTCGGGTAAATCGCTTGCCCCTGGGTTTCGTTGTATAGGGAGACATTGCCTCCGGTTACGGGCGTCTCCAGTTCCCGGCAGGCCTGAGCCAACCCACGACACGCCAGCGCCAACTGCCAGTAAATCTCCGGCTTTTCCGGTGACCCAAAATTCAAATTGTCAGTGACAGCTAGGGGTTCGGCCCCCACACAGGACAGGTTCCGCGCCGCTTCCGCCACGATTGCCATAGCCCCCCGTTCGGGGTCGAGCCAGACCCATCGCCCGTTGCCGTCCATCGTCGCTGCGACTCCTAGGCGTCCTTGCACCCGGATCACGGCGGCATCGGCCATCCCCGGCAAGACCACTGTGTTGTTTTGCACCTGGTGGTCGTACTGGCGGTAAATCCAGCGCTTGCTCCCCAGGTTGGGCTGGTCTAGCAGGGCAAGCAGCACTGCATTCCAAGCGCGTCCGCCTATACCCTGCACCGTCGCCGCCGGCAAGGTTTCCGCCGACCAAGCCCAATGGCGTTGCACCGCAGGGGGTGGTTCGGGCAAGAGGTCCCGCTCGTAAACAGGCGTATCTATCGCCAGCGCCGCAGCAGGGACTTGGGCCACAAGTTCTCCCTGATAAAAAACCTGTACGTCGGGCGTTGCGATTACTTCACCCACCACCGCCGCCGTCAGTCCCCAGCGCCGAAAGATAGGCAAAACGTCTGCTTCCCGGCCTCGCTCCACCACCAGCAGCATGCGCTCCTGGGACTCCGACAGCATCAGCTCCCAGGGTTGCATCCCCGTCTCCCGCACGGGTACCGCGTCCAGGTTGAGACGAATCCCAACCTTGCCCTTGGCTGCCATTTCTGCCGTGGCACAGGTCAATCCCGCTGCCCCCAGGTCCTGGCAGGCCACCACCGCTCCCGTGGCAAAGGCCTCCAAACAGGCTTCGATCAGGCATTTTTCTAAAAAGGGGTCGCCCACCTGTACTGCCGGTCGCTGCGCTTGCGTGTCTTCCCCCAGTTCAGCGCTGGCAAAACTAGCTCCGCCAATCCCATCCCGTCCAGTCGTCGCACCGACGTACACCACCGGATTGCCAATGCCCTGCGCTGCCGACGGCATGACCTGAGGTTGATGCAAAACCCCCAACGCCATGACGTTGACCAGCGGATTGTCCCGATAGACAGGGTCCACATACAGCTCACCTCCTACCGTCGGTACGCCGACGCAATTGCCGTAGTGACTGATGCCCGCCACCACACCGGTCAGCAAGGCTCGACTGCGGGGCTCCTCCAACGGGCCAAACCGCAGGGAGTTGAGCAGGGCGATTGGCCGCGCCCCCAGCGTAAAAATATCTCGCAGAATGCCGCCTACGCCCGTCGCTGCGCCCTGGAAGGGTTCCACCGCCGAGGGATGGTTATGGGACTCTACCTTGAAGGCCAGGTACACACCCCCCACGTCCACCACGCCGGCATTTTCGCCTGGCCCAACCACAACGTGCGGCCCTTGCGTGGGAAACTGCCGCAACAGGGGTTTGGAATTTTTATAGCAACAGTGCTCCGACCACATGACCCCGAACATCCCCCGCTCCAGGGGGTTGGGCGCCCGGCCCAATTTTGCACACACCAGGGCGTATTCCTGGGGCGTCAGCTCCGTCATGGCGTTTCCCGGTGATACACCCGCCCCCGGTAGGTGTAGGTTTGGGAGACGTCCTTGCCTGGGGTATCCAGGGCACCGGTTTCGTAGGTGCGTCCTCGGTAGCGGAACTGGCCCGTCAATTCCACCGACTGGACCACCCGCTCCGCAGGCCGGTACGCCTGCCCTCGGTAGCTCATCAACCGCTCGACCGGCTGGGGTGCATCGTCGGCGCTTTCATCAGTACAAAAGCGGTACAGGACATAGCCATCCTGAAAGGACTGGTCGTCGGTGACGGCGCGAATCAGGTTGCGGGCCACCAGCGTTTGTCCCACTTGAATCGCCTGCTGCCGTGCCAGGCCCCGCTGGGTCATCAGCTCCGACCCGGCAAAACAACGCGGATAGATGCGCAGGAAGTAGCGCCGGTCGCGGAGTTCTAATCCCCCTTCGCCCTGCAGTTGCTCGAGGAGAGCCGCCTCGTCGAATTCAGGTAGGGTGAGCGTGCTGGTTGCCGCAAACGCCTCCATATCTCGCAGGACCGTTGTGGCATCGGGGTAGCGCTCCTGCAGGTTCGGGCACAACATCCGGTCGAGGATGCGGGCCAACCCATCGCCGACCGTGGTGAACCCTCGCCATTGCCACCGCAGCTGCGCTGGGTCAATCAGTTGCGGGGGCGAACAGCCCGTCAGTAACACCACGCAGGTCACCCCGAGGGCATAAATATCAGAAGCGGGCGTTGCCTGGAACCCGTACATCTGCTCCGGCGGCGCATAAATCAGGCTGCCAATGGTGGTCAGGTCGGCCTGGGAGTCGTGTAGCGGTCCCTGCACCACTTGCTTCACCGCGCCGAAATCCAGCAGGTACAGCGTGCCGTTTTCGTGGCGCATGATGTTGGCTGGTTTGATGTCCCGATGCACCACCCCTTGGCTGTGAATAAATGTCAAAATCCCCAGCAGCGACCGTAGGATGTCCGTCACCTCCGGTTCGCTCAACCGGCCTTGGCGCTGTAACACCCTGTGCAAATCCTCCCCCGGAATATACTCCTGCACCAAGTAGAAATACTCCTCGTCGTACTGACCGTTGGCCGACTGCACCGTTAGATCAAAGGAAGCAAACAGGTAGGGGATTTGCGGGTGAGTGCCCAGCGCCTCCAACACCTCCGCCTCCCGGTGAAAAAGCCGCTGGGCGGTGACCAGCTCTTCAGGGCTAAAGCGGGCCGTCCGCAACTGTTTCACCACGCACAGGCGCTGCGCCGGTGTGTATAGATCCCGTGCCAGGTAGGTCCGGCCAAAGCCTCCCTGGGCCAGCAGTCGTTGCGGTACGTAGCGTCCCAACAGCACCAGGGGCATCCCGCAGGTTGGACAGGGCAATTCCAACAGCGCTTCGCGGCTAACAGCATGCAACGTGTGCTGGGGTTGCGGGCACACCGGACGCGTGCAAAAAGCGTCTATAGAAGTCACAGGCTTACCCCTGGCAATCGCCTTCATTATAGCTAGATGCTCAGGGCGGCGCAGGCGAAACCCCCACCACCCGCGCCCGCAAGGTGTCCAGGTCGGGAAAGGGCTGGCCGGTTTGCTGGTACTGGGCCGCTTCTTCGGGATAAAGCCAGGCGAAGGCTTGGCGGGCCATTTGTTCAGGACTGAGGCGGGGCTGAGCGTACAAACCCGCCTGGAGACGCTGGCGCTGGGCCTCAAACAGAATCACCGCTGTCGCCACGGACACGTTCAACGACGGCACCATCCCCAGCATCGGAATCTGGATGTGGTGGTCGGCCAGGGCTGCCGCTGTCTCGCTCACTCCCGATTTTTCATTGCCGACAATAATGCCTGTCGGTCGCGTGTAGTCCACCTCCCGGTAGTCCAGCGCTGTTGAGGAGAGATGGGCCGCCAGCAGTTGCAGGTTTTGGGCGCGCAGATGAGCAATGGCCGCCTCCAGCGTGGGATGCACCACCAGTTCCACCCACTTGTCCGCGCTGGCGCTGGTTTCGCTGTAGGTCGGCACGCCGCCGGTGGGGTTCACAGCATGGACGCAACCAATGCCCACCGCATCGCAACTGCGCAAGATAGCACTTAAGTTGTGGGGTTTATGGACCGCCTCCGCCAGCACCGTCAAATCCGGTTGCCGCCGGCTCAGCACCTGCAAAATCCGTTGCCAACGACGCTCGGTCATCGGGTTCTATTCTAGGCTTTACACTGGAGAAAAGACGGGAGACCCCAGCCGTGTTCACCACTTACGCAGGGAAAGCGAAAGTTCTCACCCCTACTGACCGTCCCGGCGTGCTGCGGATGCACTTCAAAGACGACGCCACCGCCTTCAACGCCCAGAAAAAGGGCCAGATTCGCGGCAAGGGGGAGGTCAACTGCACCATCAGCAGCTACCTGTTCCAATTCCTGGAACGGCGGGGCGTCCCCACCCATTTCCTGGCCCAGGTCGCGCCGGACGTGATGGAGGTCCAGGCGTTGCAGATGTTTCTCCTGGAGGTGGTGGTGCGCAATCGGGCGGCGGGCAGCTTGTGTCGCGAAACGGGATTGCCCCTGGGCCTGGAATTGCACCCCCCCCTGGTGGAGTTCTACTACAAAAACGACGCGCTGGGCGACCCCCTGTTGACTCCGGACCGGCTGCAGTTGCTCCAACTAGCGACGCCGGCGCAGGTACAGACCATCACCCACCTAGCGGAACAGGTCAACACCCATTTACGTCCCTTTTTTGCGGAATGCGGCATCTTGCTGGTAGACTTCAAACTGGAGTTCGGTCAAGACGGGCAAGGGCGAATCCTTCTGGCCGATGAGATCAGCCCAGATACCTGTCGCCTCTGGTTGGCGGACGAAACCGACCCAGCGCGGCGCGTACTGGACAAAGACCGCTTCCGCTACGACCTAGGGGAAGTGGAACCGGCGTACCGGCTAGTGCTGGAGCGGGTCACGCAGCAGGTGCTCCATGGATAAACGCTCCGTTGTGGTGTGGTGGGATATGCGCTCCGACATGCTGACAGCAATCCTGGCGACGGTACTGGTGACGATGCTTCCCCTGGCGGCCAGGGCGGAAACAACCGTGCAGCAGCCCCAGCGTGTCGGCTCCATGGCCCAAGCCCAACCGGCGGAACCTGAGCCTCGGGTTCTCGTTGCAGAGGTTTTGGTGGAGGGAGCGCAAGGTGAACTGCTGGATGCCGTCTATGGCGCGATTCGCACCCGCCCCGGTTTTACCACCACCCGCAGCCAGTTGCAACGGGATATTGACGCCATCTTTGCCACTGGTTGGTTCCAGAGCGTGCAGGCCACGCCAGAGGACACACCGCTGGGGGTGCGGATCCGGTTCGTGGTGCAGCCCAACCCCGTGCTCCGGCGGGTGAATCTGGTAGGGACCAAGGTCTTGCCCCCGCAGGTGGTGGACGAGGTCTTCACGCCCCTGTACGGGGAAGTGTTAAATTTTCGCAGTTTGCAGCAGGGGGTGCAGCGCCTCAACGAGTGGTACAAGAAAAACGGCTACCCGCTGGGACAGGTCATCGGCACCCCCAAGGTGGACGAGCAGGGCGTGGTGACGCTCGAGGTGGCCGAAGGGGTGATTGCCGATATCCGCATCCGCTACCTGAACGCCAAGGATGAGGAGGTCAAGGGCAAAACCAAACCCTACGTCATCCTACGCGAGCTGCAGCAAAAACCCGGCGACGTGTTCAACGAAAAAAAGGCCCAGCAGGACCTGCGCACGCTGTTTGGGCTGGGGATTTTTGAGGACGTGCGCTTGAATTTGGAACCCGCCGAGGCCGACCCCCGCAAGGCCGTCATCGTGCTGACTGTCGTGGAAGCCCGGACGGGGGCCATTAATTTTGGGGCCGGCTACAGTACCGCCACCGGCTTTTTCGGTTCGCTGGGCTATTCCGAGCGAAATCTCGGCGGGCGGCTCCAGTCCCTGACCGTCAATATCCAGGGCGGGGAGCGGGATATTTTGTTTGATGTGAATTTTCGAGACCCGTGGCTGGCCTTTGACCCTGGGCGGTTGTCCCTGGCAGCCAGTGCGTTTAACCGGCGGTCGTTTTCCTACATCTTTAGCGGTGGGGAGACGCCGGTGGATTTGCCCAACGGGGACACTCCCCGGATCAACCGGTTGGGGGCAATTATTGATTTCAGTCGCCCGTTTCCAGGAAATTGGCGGGGCACGGTCGGGCTGAGCTACCAGCGGGTGTCCATTGTGGATGGAGATAACCGGATCTCGCCGGTGGATGCATTGGGGAACTTCCTGGCGGCCAGCCGCAGTGGGATTGACGACCTGTTGCAGGTGAATTTAGGGGCGACCAAGGACGAGCGGGACAATCCGACCGACCCAACGCGGGGGTGGGTTCTCCGTTTGGGCTACAGCCAGGCCCTTCCGGTCGGCTCGGGCAGCATTTCCCAAAGTCGCCTGCGGGCCAGCTATAGCCATTACTTCCCGGTGAAACTGTTGCAGTTCCGGCCGGACCAGCCAGAAGTGTTGGCGTTCAACGTCCAAGCTGGAACTATCCTAGGCCGGATGGCGCCCTACGAGGCTTTCAGCTTGGGCGGAACCGACTCCGTGCGCGGCTGGGGTGAAGGTGAACTCGGGACGGGCCGCAGTTTCCTTCAGGCCACAGCGGAGTATCGTTTCCCCATCTTCAACATCGTGCGCGGGGCCTTGTTTGTGGATTACGGGACGACGCTGGGGAGTCAAGATGACGTGCCAGGCAACCCAGGCGGGATTCGCGGTAAACCAGGTCAAGGGCTGGGTTATGGAATTGGCATCCGGCTAGCAGCCCCCTTCCTAGGCAACTTGCGGATTGATTTCGGTTGGAACGACCGGGGCGGCAACCAAATTACCTTTGGGGTCGGGGAACGCTTTTGATGATGGGACAGGTGACCCTCGCGGGCGTTGGGTTGCACACGGGACAGGTCACTGCGGTCACCCTAGAACCGGCACCGCCAGGGACAGGGCGGGTGTTTTACCGGGAGAACCGTCCAATGCTGGCCCATGTTCATGCTGTACAACCCAGTGCGCTCTGCACGACCTTGGCCCAAGGGATGGACAAAATCCATACAGTAGAACATCTGCTGGCCGCCCTGGTGGGGTTGGGAATTGACGATGTGGCGATTCACGTGACGGGCGACGAAATCCCCCTGCTCGACGGCTCGGCGCAACCCTGGGTGGAGCAGTTGCAGAGCTGGGGAACGGGCCAACCGACCGTCAGGGGAATGATTAGAGAACCTGTTGTGGTGGTCGAGGGGGACCGATTTGTGGCGGCTCTGCCCTCGGAACAGTTGTTATTCACCTGTGGGATTGATTTTCCCGACTACCCGGCCATTGGCCGGCAGTGGGTGACGTGGGTTCCGGCTCAAGAACCCTTTGCGACGGCGATTGCACCAGCGCGGACGTTTGGCTTAGCTGATCAAGTCGCGCACTGGCGGGCGCAGGGATTGATTCGCGGCGGCAGTTTGGCCAATGCGCTGGTGTGCGACCGCAAGCGGGGTTGGCTGAATCCTCCCCTGCGGTTTCCCGACGAACCCGCCCGCCACAAACTGCTGGACTTTTTGGGGGATTTGGCGTTGCTGGGAACCTTACCGCGTGGTCATTACCTGGCTTACAAAGCGGGGCATCGCCTGCACCTCCAACTGGCGGCTAAGCTGTGGACGACAGGACAAACGCCCAGTACAATGGAGCGGTGTGGGTCCCTGTCAGCTACCCCATGAGTCCGGTCAATAGGAATTCCCATAACCAATCCCATGAGCGGAGCGTTGCCATCTGATGCGAGTTTTCCGGCGGAGGTGAGTGCGCGTATCTGCCGCCATATGAACAGGGACCACCCTGATGCCGTCCTGCTCTACGCCCAAGGGTTGGCGGGCATGGTGGGAGCAACAGCGGCGACGATGGAAGCGATCGATTGCAGGGGGATGGACTTGCAGGTGTGGGAAGGCGATACCCCCAAGGCCATTCGGATTGAATTTCCTGAGCCTTTGAGCGGCCCGAAGGCGGCCCATCACTGTCTGGTGCAACTGGTAGAACAGGCGCGGCAACGGTTGGCTTCCCAATGAATTGGGCACGTTGGCGGACATGGCTAGCGCAGACAGTCCCGACCCTGGCGTTGGCGGTAGGTCTAGCTCTGCTGCTGCGGTGGGGTGTGGCGGAACCCCGCTATATCCCATCAGGTTCGATGTTGCCCACGTTGCAGTTGGGGGACCGGCTGGTCGTCGAAAAGATCTCCCATTTTTGGCGGGATTGGCAACGGGGGGATATCGTGGTGTTTTCACCGCCGCCGGCATTACTGCTCCAGGGTTATCGTCCGGATGATGTACTGATCAAACGGGTGGTGGCTCTGCCGGGAGAGACAGTGGAAATCCGCCAGGGACAGGTGTGGGTCAATGGGGTGCCGCTGGAAGAACCCTACGTTGCGCAAGCGCCGAATTACGATTGGGGGCCGGCGGTGGTGCCAGAGGGTTATTTGTTTGTACTGGGGGACAATCGCAACGCCAGCAATGATTCCCATGTGTGGGGTTTTCTGGACCAGCGGTTGATTCGCGGGCGCGCGTGGGTGCGGTTTTGGCCCTGGCCGCTACAGGTCTATGCAAAGTTTCCTGGGAGCGGAGAAGTACGGCATATATCAAGACTTGTGTAAGACTTGTGCAGTACGGCTAAAAACATTCAGTCTGACGTAGAATAAGGCTGATGGGTTACGGAGCAATGTCTGTGCCTTACAGCACGGATCTGCGTCAGAAAGCCATTGAAGCGGTCGTAGGGAGTGCAAAACTAGTCGAAGTGAGATATCGCACGTTACTCTGAAACCGGTGATTGTTTACCAAAAGGGGCATAGTCATAAATTTCGCAAGTTTGT